>JBDTXF010000466.1:0-3142 GCA_040006355.1 Nocardioidaceae bacterium
TGCAGGCCGGCGTGCTCAAGGGCGAGGTCAAGGACATGCTGCTCCTCGACGTCACCCCGCTGAGCCTCGGGATCGAGACCAAGGGCGGAGTGATGACGCGGCTGATCGAGCGCAACACCACCATCCCGACCAAGCGCTCCGAGGTCTTCACCACCGCTGACGACAACCAGCCGTCGGTGGCGATCCAGGTCTTCCAGGGCGAGCGCCAGATGGCCGCGCAGAACCAGCCGCTCGGCAACTTCGAGCTGACCGGCCTGCCGCCGTCGCCGCGCGGCGTCCCTCAGATCGAGGTCACCTTCGACATCGACGCCGACGGCATCGTGCACGTGTCCGCCAAGGACCGTGGCACGGGTCGGGTGCAGTCGATGACGATCACCGGTGGGTCGGCGCTGTCCAAGGACGACATCGACAAGATGGTCAAGGACGCCGAGCAGTACGCCGAGGAGGACCGCCAGCGCAAGGAGGCGGTCGAGACCCGCAACCAGGCCGAGGGCGTCGCCTACAGCACCGAGAAGTTCCTCACCGAGAACGCCGACAAGATCCCGGCCGAGGTGAAGACCGAGGTCGAGACCGACCTGGAGGCGCTGAAGAAGGCACTGGAGGGCACCGAGGAGGGCGCTGCCGCGGAGATTGCGGCCGCACTCGCCAAGGTCAACGAGTCCAGCCAGAAGATGGGCGCCGCGATGTACGCCGCCGGCGAGGCCGACGCTGCCGCCGCGGGTGGCACCACCGGCACCGGTGACAACGACGACGACGTCGTCGACGCCGAGATCGTGGACGAGGTGCCCGGCACCGAGGGCGGCACCGAGGAGAGCACGTGACCTCGGACCACCACCCGGAGGCCGGAGAGGTCCTGGACGCCGAGGGCCGGGAGCCGCAGGAGACTGCGGCTCCCGGCCCGGGGGCCGACGCCGTCGAGCCGGATCTCGGCGCCGACCTGGCCACCACGCAGGCGGCGGTCGGTGCGCTGACCAACGACCTGCAGCGGCTCCAGGCCGAGTACGTCAACTACAAGCGACGCGTCGACCGGGACCGCCAGCTGGTCAAGGAGAACGCCACCTTCTCGGTGCTGTCCGCGCTGCTGCCGGTGCTCGACGACCTCGACCGGGCCCGCGAGCACGGCGAGCTCGAGGGCGGCTTCAAGGCCGTCGCCGACTCGCTCGAGCGGATCGTCGCTGCCCACGGGCTCGTCAAGTTCGGCACGCCGGGTGATGCGTTCGACCCGCGCTACCACGAGGCGCTGATGCACGCGCACTCCGCCGAGGTGACCACCACGACCTGTCGGGACATCATCTCGGCGGGCTACCAGATCGGCGACCGCGTCGTACGCCCGGCGCAGGTGACGGTGGTCGACCCGGAGCCGGCAGCCGGCTCCGCAGACTGACCGACACCGACACACCGACACCGGAGAGGGGGGTGCGCGCATGACCACTGCCGACTGGGCCACCAAGGACTTCTACAAGGTCCTGGGGGTGGCCAAGGACGCTGCCGCGCCCGACATCAAGAAGGCCTACCGCAAGCTGGCACGCGCCAACCACCCCGACTCCCACCCCGGCGACCAGGACTCGGAGGACCGCTTCAAGTCGGTCGCCGAGGCCTACGACGTGGTGGGTGACCTCGAGAAGCGCAAGGAGTACGACGAGCTGCGGGCCGGTCTCGCCGGTGCCGGCAGCGCGCCGTTCGGCTACGGCGGCGGCAGCGGTCGGACCAACCCCGGGGGCGGCAGCTTCTCCGACCTGTTCGGCGACATCTTCGGTGGCGGCGGAGGCGGGGGCCGCACGCGCACGACGTCCCAGCCGGCCCGCCGCGGCGCGGACATCGAGACCGACGCCACCATCGGCTTCGCGGACTCCATCGAGGGCGTGACCGTCTCGCTGCGGCTGACCTCCGACGCTCCGTGCCCGGACTGCTCCGGCACCGGAGCGAAGGCGGGGACGCTGCCGAGGGTGT
Source organism: Nocardioidaceae bacterium (assembly GCA_040006355.1). Taxonomy (GTDB): domain Bacteria; phylum Actinomycetota; class Actinomycetes; order Propionibacteriales; family Nocardioidaceae; genus Nocardioides_B. The sequence continues at coordinate 1,951 of JBDTXF010000466.1, forward strand.
GCCCGGACTGCGACGGGGTGGGCATGCGCGCCGCGTCGGTCGGCGGTGCGTTCACCATGAACGAGACCTGCCCGGCCTGCCGGGGTCGTGGGCTGGTCGTCGACGACCCGTGCCCGACCTGCCACGGCTCCGGTCGAGGCATGTCGAACCGCACCATCTCGGCGCGCATCCCCGCAGGGGTCAAGGACGGTCAGCGGATCCGGCTGCGCGGCAAGGGCGCGGCCGGCGAGCGCGGCGGTCCTGCGGGCGACCTGTTCGTCGACGTCAAGGTGGCCGCCCACCCGCTGTTCGGGCGCAAGGGCGACAACCTGACGCTGAGCGTCCCGGTCTCCTTCGACGAGGCCGCCCTCGGCGCCGACATCAAGGTGCCGACGCTCCACGGAGCACCGGTCACCTTGAAGGTGCCGCCGGGCACCCCCAACGGCCGGGCCTTCCGGGTCCGGGGCCGAGGGGTGGTCCGGACCGGCGGACCGTCGGCCGGCTCCACGGGCGACCTGCTGGTCACCGTCGAGGTGCAGGTGCCCGCGGTGCTCGACCAGAAGGCCCGCGAGGCCGTGCAGGCCTACCGTGACGCCACCGGCGGCGCGGACCTGCGGGCCAACCTGTTCGACGCCCGCTCCGGTGGCACCCGGTGACCGGCCGTCGCCCGGTCGGTCTCGGCGGCCCTGGCGCCCTTGGCGCCCCGGGCCCCGAGGTGCCGGTCTTCGTGATCAGCGTCGCGGCGGAGCTGACCGGGCTGCACCCGCAGACCCTGCGGTCCTACGACCGGCTCGGCCTGGTCCGGCCGGGCCGCACCGGGGGCGGCGGCCGGCGCTACTCCTGGCGCGACATCGAGCTGCTCCGCGAGGTCGCCGAGCTGACCTCCGCGGGCATCGGGCTCGAGGGCGTCCGCCGGATCCTCGAGCTCGAGCTCCAGGTCGACGCGTTGCGGCTGCGGGTCGCCGAGCTCGAGCACGACCTCGTCACCGCCGACTACGCGCTGCGCCAGACCCTGCAGCCGACCGCCCCCACGAACCTCGCCACCGCGAACCTCGCCCCCACGAACCTGCCCGCGGTCCGCGCCGCCTCCCGTGGCCAGTCGGTCACCGTCTGGCGCCGCGGCCGCTGAGACAGCCAGCACCCGAGAGACAGGCAGCCCATGGACGCATCGAAGTTCACCACCCGCAGCCAGCAGGCGATCAACGCCGCGATC
>JBDTXF010000467.1:0-3125 GCA_040006355.1 Nocardioidaceae bacterium
CGTCGATCTCGGTGATCTTGTTCTTCTTCATCAAGAAGTGGACGCCCTTGACGATCCCGTCGGAGACCTTGCGGCTGCGGGCGTGCGTGGGCTGGTAGTCCATCGAGGCGTCGCCGGTGATCCCGAAGAGGTCCCTGTCGTGGCTCAGGATGTGCGCGAGCTCCGCGTTGCGCAGCAGTGCCTTGGAGGGGATGCAGCCGACGTTGAGGCACACGCCGCCCCAGTACTTGTCCTCGACGACGGCCACCTTCTTGCCGAGCTGCGAGGCACGGATGGCAGCGACGTACCCACCGGGTCCGGCACCGAGGACGACCAGGTCGAAGTGTTGGCTCATGAGGGCCAGCCTATCGGTCAGCGGGAGCCGGGCCGAGGAGGGTGCGACCCCCTTCTTGCGAACAGTTTGCAACAACGCCTCGTGCGCGTAGTCTCCTCTGAGCCGAGAGAACCGCCCTCAGGAGGGACCCCGCATGACGCTGGCGCCACCATCACCCGCACCGGGCCGGCTCGCGCGCGCCCGCCGCTCGCTGAGCCGCGGCGAGTGGACGGCGATCGGCGCGATGGCATTCGTGGTGCTCGCCCTGCACGTGGTCGGCTGGGTCACCCTCCTCGCGTTCGTCGCACCCCACCACTACGCCGTCGGGTCCACCGGGGCCTTCGGGCTGGGGATCGGGCTGACGGCCTACACCTTGGGGATGCGGCACGCCTTCGACGCCGACCACATCGCCGCGATCGACAACACCACCCGCAAGCTGCTCGCCGAGGGCAAGAAGCCGGTGACGGTGGGCTTCTGGTTCTCCCTCGGCCACTCGACGATCGTCTTCGGTCTCTGCCTGCTGCTGGCCCTCGGCATCCGGTCGCTGTCCGGCCAGCTGGAGAGCGACGGCTCCACCCTGCACAGCGTGACGGGCGTGGTCGGCACCCTGGTCTCCGGGACGTTCCTCTACATCCTCGGCATCCTCAACCTGGTGATCCTGGTGGGCATCGTGAAGGTGTTCCGGGAGATGCGGCGCGGGACCTACGACGAGGAGACGCTCGAGGAGCACCTGAACAACCGGGGCCTGATGAACCGGTTCCTGGGCGGTCTGACCAAGTCGATCACCAAGCCCTGGCAGATCTACCCGATCGGGGTGCTGTTCGGTCTGGGCTTCGACACCGCCACCGAGGTCGGCCTGCTGGTGCTGGCCGGGGGTGCGGCGGCCGTCGCGCTGCCGTGGTACGCCATCTTGACCCTGCCGGTGCTCTTCGCGGCCGGGATGAGCCTGCTCGACTCGATCGACGGCGTGTTCATGAACTACGCCTACGGGTGGGCGTTCTCCCGTCCGGTGCGCAAGGTCTACTACAACATCACCATCACGGCGCTGTCGGTGGCCGTGGCACTGCTCATCGGCACCATCGAGCTGGTCTCGATCCTGGCCGACAAGCTGTCGGTCGAGACCGGCCCGGTCGCCTGGGTCGGCAGCCTGGACCTCAACCACGTCGGCTTCGCGATCGTCGGGCTGTTCGTGGTGACCTGGGTGGTCGCCCTCGCGGTGTGGCGGTTCGGCCGCATCGAGGAGCGCTGGTCCGCCGGCCTCGCCGACTGACCTGCCCGTCGTGAGAACCGCCCGGCCAGGCGTGCCGCCTCAGACCGGGACGAGCTCGACGGCTCCCACGGCGTAGCGCGCCAGGATCGTGCGCGCGATCTCCGGGTCGGCGCCGAGCGCGTCCGGCACGGCGACGGCGCCCGCCTCGAGCGCGAGCTCGCCGGCCCGGTCCGGCAGCAGCCCGGGGGCCAGGAACAACGAGCCCACCGCGATGTGGCGGCGACCCTCGGCGCGGAACTGCCGGACGGCCTCGCCGGTGGCCGGGGGAGCGGCCGAGGCGTAGGCCGCCACGGTGGGCAGCCGGTGCCGGGAGCCCCACAGTCGGGCGAGGCGGGCCACCGCCTGGTTGGCGAGGTGGTCCGAGGAGCCGGCAGCGGCGAGCACCAGGGCGTCGAGCTCACGCACCCGCGCGCCGCTCAGAGCCGCTCGCAGGCGCCGGTCGAGCACCTCGAGGAACACCGGCTCGAGGCCGAGCACGTGGGTCGCCCGGACCCGGAGCTGCGGGTGGCGGGTGGTCGCCTCGGCGATCGCCCTAGGCACGTCGACCTTGGCGTGGTAGGCCTCGGTGAGCAGCAGCGGGACGACCACGATCTCGTCGTACCCTGCCTTCACCAGGCGGTCGACGACCGTGTCGAAGGAGGGCCTGGCGAGCTCGAGGAACGCCGGCTCGACGCGCAGGTCCGGGCGCATGCTGCGCACCTCGCCGACGAGCGACTTGATGGTCTCGGCCGAGCGGGGGTCGCGGCTGCCGTGGGCGAGGGCCACCAGAGCGGGTGCAGTCATGTGCGTGGCCTCCTTTCGAGGGAGTTGCGAAGCGGTGGTGCCGGACGCCGACGACGGTGTCGACGATGCTGCTGGACGGTCAGGAATGGATCCCGCACTCGGTCTTGCCGGTGCCGGACCAGCGGCCGCTGCGAGGGTCCTCGCCCGGCGCGACCCGCCGGGTGCACGGCCAGCAGCCGATGGACGGATAGCCGTCGTACTGCAGCGGGTTGACGAGCACTCGATGCTCGACGATGTAGCGCTCCACCTCGTCGCCGGTCCAGCGGGCGAGCGGTGAGACCTTGACCTTGCGCTTGGTGTCGTCCCAGCCGATCACCGGGGCGATCACCCGGTTGTGCGTCTCGTCGCGGCGCAGCCCCGTCGCCCAGGCGTCGTAGCCGGCAAGGGCGTCCTCGAGGGGCTTGACCTTGCGCAGGGCGCAGCACAGATCGGGGTCCCGGCTGAAGAGGTTCTTGCCGTAGGTCGCGTCCTGCTCGGCGACCGTCTGCGGTGCGGTGACGTTGACGAGGTTGACCGGCAGGGTGGCGCCGACCGCGTCCCGGGTGCCGATGGTCTCCGCGAAGTGGTAGCCGGTGTCGAGGAAGACCACGTCGATGCCGGGCGCCACCTGGGCGGCGACATGCGCCAGGACGGCGTCCCCCATCGACGAGGTCAGGGCGAAGCGTTCGCCGAACGTCGCGACGGCCCACTCGATGATCACCTCCGCGGGCGCGAGCTCGAGCTCGGCGCCGGCGTGCCGGACGAGCTGCTTGAGCTCGG
>JBDTXF010000468.1:0-3118 GCA_040006355.1 Nocardioidaceae bacterium
CGAGCTCGCGGCTGCGCTGGGCGACCAGGATCGAGAAGGTGTTGATGATCAGGAACGTCCCGACCACCAAGGACACCGCGGCGAAGACCAGCAGGAACTTGTTCAGGAACCCGAGGTACTTGTCCAGGAGCGCCTTGTTGGACTTCACCACGGCGTCGCCCGTGCGCGCGACGACGCCCCGCGGCAGCACCTTCTGGGCGGCATCCCTCAGGCTGGTCTGCGACACCCCGGGCGCGGTGTTGAGCGAGACCGAGGTGAAGACGTCCTTGCCGGCGAAGAACCGCTGCTGCAGGGTCCGCACGTCGAACACCGTCACCGTCGCGCCGCTGAGTCCACCGGAGCCGAAGGTGACCAGGCCGGTGACCCGCGCATCGAGCGTGGGCCGCGCCCCCGAGGTCACCAGCCGGACCCGGTCGCCGACGCCGTAGCCCGCCTTGCGTGCGGTGTCGACGTCGAGCGCGACCTGGCGTGGTCCCGACGGATAGGCGCCGCTGGTCAGGGTGAGGATCTGGCTGCCGTTCACGGAGCGGGCGCCGGTGTGGTTGAACGCCAGGCCGGGCGGGCCGTTCCCACCGACGACCTTGCCGTCGCGGCCGATCACGTAGACCGACTGGAGCTGCACGGTGGGGTGCACCGACCCGGCCTGGGGCAGCGCGCGCAGCCGGTCGACGACCGAGGCCGCGATCACGCGGGTGTCCTCCTGGGAGTCGAAGTTGTTCGCTCCCTGGTAGGCGATCTCGACGTCGGCGGTGGACCCCTCGATGATCCCGTCGAAGGCGTCGCCCATCGCGTCGGTGAAGATGAACGACCCCGCGACGAAGGCGACGCCGAGCACGATCGCGAAGGCGCTCAGGGCCAGCCGCACCTTGCGCGCGACGAGGTTGCGCCAGGTCATCCTCAGCATGCCGCTCCTCACCTCGGTCCCCTGACGAGTCTGCCCTACGCCCGGTCGGCAGGCCGGTCAGCGGGTGCGGAGGCAGTCCGCCGCGACGGCCCGCAGCCGGGCGTGCAGGCCGTCGTAGGCCACCGCGCTGGAGCGCCGCGGGTCGCCGCACCCCGGCTCGGCGTCTGCCCCGCCGGTCACAGTCTGGAGCGGCACCGACGACTCGAGCGGGTGCAGGCGTGCGCCCAGTGGTCGCCGGTGTTCTCCGTCGAGCACGTCCTGGAGTGACCCACCACGGACGTCCCGCGCCGATGCATCCCCACGACGTCCCGCGACAACCGCCTGGAACGCCGCTGCGCGCCGGTCACGAGGAGGGTGCCAGGCCGACCAACGAGTCCACCGCCTCCGCGAACAGCCGGGTGTGCAGGGCGACGTCCTCGCCGGTGGTGTCCGGACACATCAGCGCCATGTTGTGGAACGGCGTGACCAGCACCCCGCGGTTGGCCATGAACAGGTGGAGGTACTCGTCGAGCTCGTCGTCCCCCGCGGCCGTCGACGACGAGCCGTCGCGGGGTGCGGGGTGTGCGAAGCGATACTCCGCCCGGGCCCCCAGCCGGGTGACCGTCCACGGGACGCCGGTCCGGTCGAGGGTCGCCTGGACGCCCTCGGCGAACTCCTCGGCGAGCGAGACCATCCGGTCGAAGGCCGCGTCGGTGAGCACGTGCTCGAGGGTGGCCCGCATCGCGGCCACCGACAGGGCGTTCCCGGCCAGCGTCCCGCCGACGCCGCCCACGTCGACCAGGTCGGCGGACGGGTCGGACTGGACCCTCTCGGCCAGCGCCCGGGTCAGGCCGTAGGCACCGCTCGGGATGCCCCCACCGATGCTCTTGCCGATCACCAGGATGTCCGGTTCGAGCCCCCACAGGGCGGTCGCGCCCCCGGGGCCCGCGGAGAACGTGTGCGTCTCGTCGATCATCAGCAGGGCGCCGTACCTCGTCGCGAGCTCGCGGAGGCCGGTGAGGAAGCCTGGCTCGGGGAGCACGATCCCGATGTTCGTCAGCGCCGGCTCGGTGAGGATCGCCGCGACGTCGCCGTGCGCGAGCTGCTCCTCCACGCCGGCGAGGTCGTTGAACTCCGCGACCCGGGTGGTCTCCGAGAGCGGGACCGGCGCCCCGACCAGCCCGGCGCGAGACACGGCCGAGCCGTCCGGTCCGGGCACGGCGAAGGCCTCGTCGACCGTTCCGTGGTAGCAGTAGGCGAAGGTGAGGATCTTGGGCCGCCCCGTGGCCAGCCGGGCCAGCCGGATCGCCCAGCGGTTGGCATCGGTCGCGGTCAGCGTGAAGGACCACAGCGGCAGGCCGAACCGCCGGGCCAGCTCGGCGCCGACCCACTCCGCGTCGCCCGTCGGCAGCATCGTGGTGATCCCGCCGAGCTCGGCCATCCGCCGGGCGACGGCCTCGACCGTGGCCCGTGGGCTGTGACCCGCCATCGCACCGGTGTCGCCCATCGCCAGGTCGACGAGCACGTGTCCGTCGACGTCGACCACCCGGTTGCCGTGCGCCCGGTCGAGGTAGAGCGGGAACCCGCCGCTCCACATGTTCATCCATGTCATCGGCACTCGCCCGAAGAGATGGTCGGCCTGCTGGTGCAGGGCGGCGGACCCCGGGTGCCTGCGGACGTACGACGCCCGCTCGGCGTCGAGCAGGGAGGCGAGCCGGTCGCGGTCGACGGAGGGCATGACCGGACGCTGTCGACAAACCCCGCTCAGGTCAAGCCCGACCTGCCGAGCGACGCTGTCGCATCAGGACTTAGGGTTGCCTTACCCGCACTCGAGGAGCCGCATGTCCGCACCACGCCGCCGCCGCAGCGCGCTGTCCGCGACCGTGCTGCGCACCGAGCAGCTGTCGCCGTCCCTGACCCGCGTGGTCGCGGGGGGACCCGGCCTGGCCGGCTTCGAGCCGTCGCCGTGGGCGGACTCCTACGTCAAGGTCGTGTTCACGCACCCGGAGGTGGCCCGTCCGCTGCCGCGCACCGACGACGGCCGGGTGGACGTCGATGCCTTGCGAGAGGCGTCGGCCCCCGAGAACGCGCCCCGCACCCGCTCCTACACGGTCCGTGACCACGACGCCGCCACCGGCGAGCTGACCTTGGACTTCGTGGTGCACGGGGACGCCGGGATCGGCGGTCCCTGGGCCGCGGCTGCGCAGCCTGGCGAGGCCCTCGGCCGACGTGTCG
>JBDTXF010000469.1:0-3108 GCA_040006355.1 Nocardioidaceae bacterium
CATACCTCCAGCCACTGGCGGTGTCGCCTGTCCAGAGCAGCGGCGACCAGACCTTCCTTGCTGCCATAGGCGCGGTACAGCGTCGCGGGCGAGACGCCTGCCCGTTCCAGGATCGTGTCGACAGGAGTGTTGACGACACCCTGGGTGAAGCACAGCTCGTCTGCGGCGTCCAGGAGCCTGGTCCGGGTGCTGTCACGAGTGCCCACCAAAGCAGCCTAGACTCACTCAAGTGAAACGCACGTTATTGTTAAGACTTGATGGGGAGTCCGGGCTGGTGATCGCCGGCACCTGCCTCATCGCGGGCACCTACGGCTTGGTTCGGCTGGCCTACGGGTTGTTCCTGCCCGACATCAGAGCCTCGCTGTCGATGAGCTCCGCAGTCGCCGGCTATATCTCCTCGGGCGCCTCGCTCGCCTACTGCCTCGGCGCGCTCTTCGGGCTGATCGCCGCCCGCCGGTCACGCTGGCTCGTCCTGGGAGCTCTCGTGACAGCGGGAGTCGGAGCGGCCGGCATGGCGCTCGCTCCCGACCTGAACGCCTTCGTGCCCCTCGCGATCGTGAGCTCCACGGGCGCCGGCCTCGCATCGCCTGGCCTGGTGGCCGTGGTGGACCGGAACGTCTCCTCCACGCGCTCGGCCCGGGCCCAGGCGACGGTCAACGCCGGCACCGGCCCCGGCCTGGTCGCTGCCGGACTCCTGGCTCTCCTGCTGCTGCCCCACTGGCGCGTCGGCTTCGCCCTCGGCGCCGTGTTCACTGCCGTGGCGGGCGTCAGCGTCCTTCTCTTCGATCGCTCCCGCGCGGCCGAGGGTGACCACACACGTGCCGCCGCGGACGGGCGGTCCGGCCCACCGAGGTCGGTCTGGCCACGAGGATGGGTGAGCACCCTCGTCGCACCAGCGAGCGGGGCGTTGCTGTTCGGCGCCGCATCGGCCGTGGTGTGGACCTACGGACGAGCCCAGATGGTCGCCGAGGGGGCCAGCGACTCGGCATCCACGTTCGCCTGGGTCGCCTTGGGCGTCGGCGGCACCTTCACCGTCGCCACCACACGCGCGATGAGCAGACTTCATCCCTCACGGGCGTGGTTGCTGAGCACCACGACGGTTGCTGTGGCGATCACCGCGCTCGGGCTCGAGGCCGGGCGGCTACCTGCTGCGCTTGTCGCCTGCACGGTCTTCGGCTGGGGATTCGTTGCAGCAACCTCCGCACTCATCGCCTGGGCCGCTCTCGTCATCCCCCACCAGGCAGCCCCGGCCACCTCCATCCTCTTCATCACCCTGGTGCTGGGCCAGGCTGCAGGCTCAGCTGCCGCGGGAAACGTCGCCGATCGCCACGGGCTGTCTGCCGCGTTCGTGCTGTCAGCGGCTGTGACCGTCGTAGCCGCGCTGAGCGGGCAATGGCTCACCGTCGGAAGACGTGCGAGCGACGCTCCTCTGTCGACACTGACGCCGTCAGACTCCAAGACCACGGATGACACGTTCCCGAGGAACGCACCCCCGCCCTGACACGGCCACCAGCACCACCAGCCGGCGCGGTGCCCGTGGCAGTCGTCATCGCTGGCTACGGGGTCTGGTCGGCAGAGGAGAAAGGCGTCGGCCGGGCCGGCGTCGTCTCGCCGGGAGTGTGGACCGAAGGCGACAGGTTCGTCGCGGCCGGGGAGGTCCCGTTGGCGACATCGGACAGCTGGGGCTCAAGACGTCCGACCGCCAGGAGAGCGACCGCTGCGCAACCCACGACGAGGCCGGCGATGTAGACCAGCTGGAGGTCGTGACCGATGAGCCACCCGGCGACGGGCGGCGCGACCACCATGGGCAGCTGGAAGGCGAGCGAGGCCAGGGCGTTGGTGCGCCCACGGAGTCGATCGGTCGCGAGGTCGTTGGTGATCGCCGGCAGCGTGGGCTGGAGGAAGGTCTCACCGAGTGCGAAGACCGAGGCGCAGGCCGCCACGAGCAACGTCGCCCCGAACGTGCCCGGCACCAGTCCCGACGCACCGAGCAGCAGCCACGACAGTGCCCACACCGTGGACATCACCACCATCACCCGGGTGCGCCGGTGGCCCTCGATGCGCTGGAGGACGAACAGCTGGAGCAGCACGATCACCAGCGTGTTGCACGCGAACGCGATGCCGAGACCCTGCGTGGACACGTCGGCGACGACCCGGGCGAAGGCGGGCATGCCGGAGTTGAGCTGGGCGTAGGCGACGAACGAGCCGACGAAGGTCACCAGGATCAGGGTCGGCATGGCCGGCAGTCTCAACACCTCCCGGTAGCTCGGCCGGGCTGCGTCGGACTCGGGATCGTGCTCGGCACGACCCGACACGTGGCGCAACGGCACCAGGAGCAGGAAGAGGCTCGGCACGAACGTGGCCGCGTCGACGAGGTAGATCAGCTGGAAGGTCCAGAGCCGGTCGACATCGACCAGCGCGCCTCCCAGGAGCCCGCCGAGCCCGATGCCGAGGTTGAGAAGGGTGAAGTTGAGGCCGAAGTAGCGCTGACGGATCGCGGTCGGCACGATCGTCGCGACGAGCGTCTGGGCGGCCGGGAACGACACGCCGAACGCCATCCCGCTCAGGGCCAGCCCCAGGGCCGCGAGCGGGGTGGTCGACGCGAACGCCACCACGACCTCTCCGGCCATCACGCTCACAATCGCCGACGCGAGCACAACTCGAGCGCCGATCCTGTCGATCAGCGCACCACCGGGCACTGCGATCCCCAACCCCATCAGCGGCTGCAGACCGAGCAGCAGCCCCGAGGTGCTGAGCGAGAACCCGCGAACCTCATGGAGATAGACGATCCAGAAGGGCAGCACGAGACCGGTCCCGACGAACTCGAAGACGACCACTGAGAGAAGCAGCTTGCCCTCATGTGGAAGGTCGTGCCAGAACGCACCCAGCGACGGTCGCGGGGACTCTGGCCTGCTCACCCCGGCAGCATGTCAGGCGCCGCCCACAGACTCATCTCGGTATGCGCACCGGCACGGACGCGGGATGAGTGACAGTGAGGCACCTGTCCACAGGCACCCCCGACGAACCTGCAGGTCGGAAGATGGTTCCACGCTTGGTGGCAGGTGAAGGATTCGAACCTTCGAAGGCTAAGCCGACGGATTTACAGTC
>JBDTXF010000470.1:0-3104 GCA_040006355.1 Nocardioidaceae bacterium
GGCCTTGTCGGCCGCGCCGTCCATGGTGTCGACGAGGGTGACCAGCGGGTGGTTCCGCTCCTCGAGGATGCGCCGGCCCTCGTCGACGTTGTTGCCGTCGAGGCGTACGACGAGCGGCTTGCTCGCCTCGTCCCCGAGGATGTCCAGCGCGCCGACGATGCCGTTCGCGACCGCGTCGCAGGACGTGATGCCACCGAAGACGTTCACGAAGACACTCTTGACCTGCACGTCGTTGAGGATCACGTCGAGGCCGTCGGCCATCACCTGCGCTGACGCGCCGCCGCCGATGTCGAGGAAGTTGGCGGGCTTCACGCCGCCGTGCGACTCACCGGCGTAGGCGACCACGTCGAGGGTGGACATCACCAGCCCGGCGCCGTTCCCGATGATGCCGACGGCACCGTCGAGCTTGACGTAGTTGAGGCCCTTCTCCTTGGCCTTCGCCTCCAGCTGACCAGCAGCGTCGGTGTCCAAGAGATCGAACTGCGCGTGGTCCGGGTGCCGGAACTCCGCGTTCTCATCGAGCGAGACCTTGCCGTCGAGCGCCTCGAGGCGGTCGCCCGCGAGACGTGCCAGGGGGTTCACCTCGACGAGGGTGGCGTCCTCCTCGACGAACACCTTCCACAGCGCGAGCACGGTCTGCACGGCCTGGTCGGTCAGTGCCTCGGGGAAGCCGGCCTCCGCGACGATCTCGCGGGCCTTGGCCTCGTCGACGCCGGCGCCCGGCTCGATGGCGATCTGCTTGACGGCGTCGGGGTTGGTCTTCGCGACCTCCTCGATCTCGACACCGCCCTCGACGCTGGCGATGCAGAGGTACTGGCGGTTGGCCCGGTCGATCAGGAACGAGAAGTAGTACTCCTCCTCGATGCTGGCGGCGGGAGCGACCAGGACGCGGTGGACGGTCAGGCCCTTGATCTCCATGCCGAGGATCGCCTCGGCGTGAGCCTCGGCCTCGTCGGGGGTCCTGGCCAGCTTCACGCCACCGGCCTTGCCGCGGCCACCGGCCTTGACCTGGGCCTTGACCACGCACACGCCGAGGGTCTCGGCGGCGGCGCGGGCCTGCTCGGGGGTGGTGGCGACGATGCCCGGGGTCCCCGGCACGCCGTGCTTGGCGAAGAGCTCCTTCGCTTGGTACTCCATCAGATCCACGGGTTCCGACCGTCCTCTTCGGTTGACCGCACATCACCGGGGCCCCTCTGACGGCCCCAGGCGGCATCAGGGCGACAGTAGACCCGTGGTTGCGCTCGCGGCCACGGCGGGGCGCCGTACCCTCGTCACATGCCAGCCGGCCCCCTGCACACACGGGTCCGCTCCGGGGACGTCTCGATCGCGGTCCGCGAGCACACCCCGCCGGGTCCCGGGCGGCCGACCGTCGTCCTCGTGCACGGCTACCCCGACCGGCAGGACACCTGGGACGCCCTGGTCGCGCGGCTGCCGCTGGACCGCTGGCACGTGGTGACCTACGACGTGCGCGGCGCGGGTGGCTCGGATGCCCCGGCGGCCCGCGCGGCCTACCGCACCGAGCGGCTGGTCGACGACCTGGTGGCCGTGGTCGACGCGGTGGCCGACGGCGCCGCGTTCCACCTCGTCGGTCATGACTGGGGCTCGGTGCAGCTCTGGGACGCGGTGGTCGCCGAGGCCACGGATCCCAGGCTGCGTGGGCGGATCGCGTCCTTCACCTCGCTCAGCGGCCCCTCGCTCGACCAGACCACACTCGTCATGCGGCACCCGCAGGGCCGACGGCTCGCGGTGCTGCGCCAGATGCTGCGCTCGACGTACGTCGTGCTCTTCTGCCTGCCCGTGGTCCCGGTGCTGGCCTGGCGTTGCGGCCACCGCCTCCTCGGCCGGCTGGTCGCCACGCGTGAAGGGCTTCCACGCGACCACTGGGGACCAGGGCTCGGTGCCGACGCGGTGCACGGGCTCGAGCTCTATCGCGCCAACGTCCGCCGGCGCCTCCGCAGCCCGCGGACCGTGCACACCGACGTGCCGGTGCTCGTGGTGCATCCCGCCCGGGACCGGTTCCTCACCGCGGTGCTCACCGAGGACCTGGAGCAGATCTGCAGCGACGTGCGGCTGGAGGTGGTCGACGCCGGGCACTGGCTCGCGGTCACCCACCCCGGTCCCGTGGCGCGACTCGTGAGCGACCACGTGCAGCGGCACTCGGGCGACCACTGACCCGCCACACTGGTGACGTGCTCTCGTCCCTCTCCCCCGCCCGTCGACGGCTCGTGCAGGCGGTGGTCCTCGGCGTGCTCGTGGCCGTCGTCGCGGTGGTCGCGGTGGCCGCGGTGCGGGCCCGTCGCGACCAGGTGCGTCCGGTGGCCCAGGGCACACCCGGCCCGGTGCTGCTGGTCAGCGGGTACGGCGGGTCGGTCTCGTCCCTGGACCCGCTGCGCGCTGCGCTGTCCTCGGCCGGCCGCGACGTCGTGGTGGTGCCCGCGGTCGGTGCAGGCACCGGGGACCTCAGGACCCAGGCCGAGGCGCTGGACCGGGCCGCGACGGCCGCGGAGACGCGCTTCGGTGCGTCGTCGGTGGACGTGGTCGGCTACTCCGCAGGCGGGGTGGTGGCGCGGGAGTGGGTCCGAGACCTCGGTGGCGCATCGGTCGCCCGGCGGGTGCTCAGCGTCGGCTCCCCGCACCACGGCACGTCGGTGGCGGAGCTCGCGGCGGGGGTGGCCGGCTCGTGCACGACCGCCTGCACCCAGCTCGAGCCTGACAGCGAGCTGCTCCGGGCCCTGAACGCCGGCGACGAGACTCCGCGCGGCCCCGCGTTCGTCTCGGTGTGGTCCACCTCCGACCGCACCGTCGTCCCCGCGGACTCGGCCCGGCTCGCCGGCGCCTTGGACTTCACCGTGCAGTCGGTGTGCCCGCAGGCGCGCACCTCCCACGGCGGCCTGCCCGCGGACCCGGTGGTGCTGGCGGCCCTCGCCTCGACCCTCGGCAGTGCCGCCCCGAGGCCGCCGACCGGCGTGCACTGCTAGTGTCCTGGATTTGAGATCCGCTGCATAAGTCGTCCGATGCTGGCGAGGATCTGATCGGCGGTCTTGGTCCACACGAAGACTTTGGGGTCGGTGTTCCATGCCTTGACCCAGTTGCGGACGTCGCTC
>JBDTXF010000471.1:0-3097 GCA_040006355.1 Nocardioidaceae bacterium
ACCACCCGGTCGAGCAGGATCTTGATGTTCACCTCGTGGTCGGAGGTGTCCACCCCCGCGGAGTTGTCGATGAAGTCGGTGTTGATCCGACCGCCGTGGCCGCCGACACCCTGGCGGGCGTACTCGATGCGGCCGCGCTGGGTGAGGCCCAGGTTGCCGCCCTCCCCCACGCACCGGCAGCGCAGCTGCCCGCCGTCGACCCGGATCGCGTCGTTGGCCTTGTCGCCCACCTCCGCGTCGGTCTCGGTCTCGCTCTTGACGTAGGTGCCGATGCCGCCGTTCCAGAGCAGGTCGACGTCGGCGAGCAGGATCGCCCGCATCAGCTCGGCCGGGGTCATCGTGGTCACCGAGTCGTCCAGCGAGAGGGCGGTCCGCACCTGGGCGCTGACCGGGATCGCCTTCTGGGTGCGCGGGTAGACCCCGCCGCCCTCCGAGACCAGGCTCGCGTCGTAGTCCTGCCAGCTCGAGCGGGGCAGGTCGAAGAGCCGCTTGCGCTCGGCGTACGACGCGGCGGCCTCCGGGGAGGGGTCCAAGAAGATGTGCCGGTGGTCGAAGGCTGCGACCAGCCGGATGTGCTCGGAGAGCAGCATGCCGTTGCCGAACACGTCGCCGGACATGTCGCCGACGCCGACGCAGGTGAAGTCCTCGGCCTGGCAGTCGACGCCCATCTCCCGGAAGTGCCGGCGCACCGACTCCCAGGCACCCCGGGCGGTGATGCCCATCGCCTTGTGGTCGTAGCCGACCGACCCCCCGGAGGCGAACGCGTCGCCGAGCCAGAAGCCGTAGTCCTTCGCGACCCCGTTGGCGATGTCGGAGAACGTCGCCGTGCCCTTGTCCGCTGCGACGACGAGGTAGGAGTCGTCCTCGTCGTGGCGCACCACTCGCACCGGAGGGACGGTCTCGCGGCCGACCAGGTTGTCGGTGATGTCGAGCAGGCCGTAGATGAACGTCTTGTAGCAGGCGATCCCCTCGGCCAGCCAGGCATCGCGGTCGCTGGGGTCGGGCAGCAGCTTGGCGAAGAAGCCGCCCTTCGCCCCGACCGGGACGATCACGGTGTTCTTGACCATCTGCGCCTTGACCAGCCCCAGCACCTCGGTGCGGAAGTCGTCGCGCCGGTCCGACCAGCGCAGCCCGCCGCGGGCGACCGCGCCGAAGCGCAGGTGCACGCCCTCGACCCGGGGTGAGTAGACGAAGATCTCGAACCTCGGCCTCGGCTCGGGCAGGTCCGGGATGGCGTCCGGCTGCAGCTTGAAGGAGATGTAGGACTTCGTCAGCCCCTCGGCGTCGAGCTGGTAGTAGTTCGTGCGCAGGGTCGCCTGCACGACGGTCAGGTAGGACCGCAGGATGCGGTCCTGGTCGAGGCTGGCGACGTCGTTGAGGGCCTTCTGGATGCGGGCGACGACGTGGTCGGTGATGGCGTCGCGCTCCGCAAGGCCGTCCTCGTCCGAGGCGAGGCCCGGGTCGAAGCGGGCCTCGAAGAGCTCGACGAGGGCGCGGGTGATCTCGACGTTCTGGGCGAGCGCGTTCTCGATGTAGTCCTGGGCGAACGGCGTGCCCCCCTGGCGCATGTACTTCGCGTAGGCCCGCAGAACCGTCGCCTGGCGCCAGGTCAGGCCGGCCGCCAGCACCAGCGCGTTGAAGCCGTCGACCTCGTTGTCCCCCTCCCAGACGGCGTTGACGGCGTCCTGGAAGAGCTCCCGGCTCCCGGCGGGGAGCTCGCGGACGTAGCGCAGCCCGAAGTCGTAGATGTGCGACTCGCGCTCGAGGCCGTCGAGCCGGTAGGGCCGCTCGTCGGTGACCTCGACCCCCATCGAGGACAGGATCGGAAGCACCTCCGAGAGCGAGAGCGGTGAGCCGATCCGGAAGATCTTGAGCCGCGCCTCCTCGGGGCCGCCGTCCATCGACGAGACGAGCGAGAGGTCGAGGCCGCCGTCGGACGGGATGCCCTCGAGGCGGCCGAGGTCCACCGCCCCGGTGCGTGGGGGGTAGTCCTCCTTGTAGGCCTCCGGGAACGAGTCGGCGTACTTCCTGGCCAGCAGGGCGCCGTCCTCCTCGCCGTACTCCGCGTGCGCGGCGGCCACGAAGTCGTCGCGCCAGGAGCGGGCCGCCTCGGCCAGCCGGCGCTCGAGGTCGGCCTGGTCGAAGTCGCCGATCATGCCGCCGGGCTCGGGCCGGATCACGTAGTGCAGCCGCGCGAGCATCGACTCGCTGACGCGGGCGGTGTACTCCAGGGACGCACCGCCGAGCCGCTTCTTCAGGATGCCGGCGATCCGCTCGCGCACGGCGGTCGTGTAGCGGTCGCGCGGCAGGTAGACCAGGCACGAGAGGTAGCGCCCGTAGGTGTCGCGGCGCACGAACAGCCGCACCTGGCGCCGCTCGCGGGTGTGCAGCACCGACTCCGCGATCGGCACGAGCTCCTCGATCGGCGTCTGGAAGAGCTCGTCGCGCGGGTAGGTCTCGAGGACGTCCATCAGAGCCTTGCCCGTGTGGCTCAGCGGCGCGAACCCGGCCTGGTCGATGACCTGCTTGGCCTTGACCCGGATCACCGGGATGCGGGTCAGCGACTCCGTGTAGGCCGCCGAGGAGAACAGCCAAAGGAAGCGCCGCTCGCCGACGACCTCGCCGCTCGCGTCGAACGTCTTGACCCCGACGTAGTCGAGGTAGACCGGCCGGTGCACGGTCGCCTTGGAGTTGGCCTTGGCCAGCACCAGCAGGGTCTTCTCGCGCGCCTTGGCCCGCACCAGCGGCGGCAGCTTCGCGAACGACGTGGACAAGTCCTGGTCGGAGCGCAGGATGCCGAACCCGGTGCCGGGCACGGCGCGCAGCGCGACGTCGTCCCGGTCGTCGGTGCCCTCGACCGCCTCGAGGCGATACTCGCGGTAGCCCAGGAACGTGAAGTGCGTGTCGGCCAGCCAGCGCAGCAGGGCCTGGCCCTCGGCGATCTCCTCGGCGGGCAGCGGCGGGGGGTTCGCGGCGAGGTCCTCGATGATCTGCTGGGCCTGCTGGTGCATCTTCGGCCAGTCCTCGACGGCCTCCCGGACGTCCTGCAGCACCTTGGTCAGCGCACGCTCGATCGCCAGGCGCTGGTCCGGGCTCG
>JBDTXF010000472.1:0-3073 GCA_040006355.1 Nocardioidaceae bacterium
CGTGTTCATTTCAGGAGTCTCCCATCCGGCCCCGACAGCACGGCGAGCGCGTCGTCGACCTCCTCCACCAGGTGCACGGAGCCGGCCATCTCCCGGTCGGCGGCCAGCGTCCGGAGCAGGGGCCACACGGGCAGCTCGTCGGTCCAGTAGGCCGTCCCGACGAGCACCATCGGCGCGATCCCGGCCGGGTGGGCGTAGTAGTTGTCGCAGGCGTCCTGGAAGACCTCCTGGACCGTGCCGGCCAGGCCGGGCAGGAACACGATGCCGGCAGCGCACAGGTGCAGCAGGACGTCCTCGCGGATCGCGTTCCTGACGTACTTCGCGACGTCGCTGGCGAACACGTTGGGTGGCTCGTGGCCGTAGTACCAGGTCGGCACTCCCAGCGAGCGCGACCGGCTCGGCCACCTGCGGCGTACGTCGAAGGCGGCCTCGGCCCACCGGGTCACCGAGGGGGTGAAGGCCGGCGCCCTCGAGAGCATGCCGAGCGCCTCGTCCAGCACGGTGTCGTCGTGCCCGGCCAGGTGGGCACCGAGGTTGGCGGCCTCCATCGCCCCGGGACCGCCGCCGGTCGCCACGGTGAGACCAGCCCGGGTGAGGCTGCGCCCGAGCTCCGCGGCGGTCAGGTATGCCGCCGAACCGCGGACCACGCCGTGGCCGCCCATCACCCCGACCATGTGCCGGGCGCGCACGAGCTCCTCCAGCGCGTCGTCGATGGCGAGGTCGTGCAGGGCCTGCGCGAGCCGGTCGCGCAGAAGCTGGCCGGAACGCCTCGTCCAGGCGTAGGTGCGGGCATCGAGCGTCCTGCCGTAGCCGCGGTCGAGCCCGGCGTACAGCTCATCGGGGGTGTAGAGCCTGGAGCGGTAGACATCCAGCGGGACGTCCGGCACGGTCGGGAACACCAGCGCGCCGCGCGAGCGCAGCTCGTCCTCGACCTCGGGGTGCATCGGGCAACCCAGGAACAGAGCGTCCCGCGGGTCGACCCCGCGCAGCACCTCGGTGCGCTCGCGCAGGTCGACGTCCTGCACCTGCCATCCCGCCAGCGCCCTGGTGCCGGTCCGCGTCCGTCGGTCGAACTCGGCAAGGGTCTCGACCTCGACGGCGCGACGGGACGGGTGCTTCACGGGGGAGAGGCTAGCGGCCGGACCGGCCCGCTCAGAGCACCGAGGTGAGCAAGTCCGAGAACAGCTCGTGCTCGTCGACCCGAAGGCCCCGGGAGACGAACCACGCACAGACGTTGTGGCAGTCGCGCATCAAGAAGTCCAGGCCGGCGGGGTTGGCCGCCAGGTCCACCACCTGCGGGAGGTCGATCAGCACCAGCCGCTCGCCCGCCGCCAGGACGTTGTACGGCGAGAGGTCGCCGTGCGCCACCCCCAGGCGGGCCAGCCCGGCCATCGCCTCGCGGAGCTGGTCGAAGTACGACCCGAGCAGGTCGCGGGCCGGCCGCGCCGGTGCCAGTCGCGGAGCCGGCTCGCCGTCGACGGTGACCAGCTCCATCAGGATCTCGGTGCCGTCGATCTGGACCGGGTAGGGCACCGGCACGTCTGCGAGCCAGAGCCGCCGGAGCGCCTCCCACTCCGCGCCGGCCCACTGGCCGGATGCCACCGCGCGTCCGTGTGCGCTCTTCCTCGACACTGCCCGGGCATCGCGCGAGCGCCGGACGGTGCGGCCCTCGGTGTAGGCCGTGCTGCGATGGAAGCTGCGGTGGTCCTCCCCGCGGTAGCGCTTGGCTGCCATCACCACGCGCTGCGACGGGTCGTCGGGCACGGCCCGCTCGAGGAGGAAGACGTCGGCCTCCTTGCCGGTCTTGAGGACGCCGAGGTCGGCGTCGAGGGCGGCCCGGCTGGTGACCAGCCAGTCGGGGCGCGGCTCGGGGCCGCGACAGAGCGGCTCGACGTCGAGCCAGGTGGAGAAGCGCTGACCGTCGCCCGGGTCGTCGTAGGCGTGGAAGTCGAAGACGAAGCGCGGGTCGGGGTCAGTGGTCGGGCGGGAGTCGCGGGGTGGCGTGGACATCGGTGTCGGTGCTCCAGGGGCGAGAGGTCAGGCGGTCGCGGGGCGTGCGAGGCACGGCTGTGGTCATGTCACGGCTCCTCTCGGGGCACCGACGGCGCGGGTCACCGACGTGGTTGCGGCCAGCGTGGGCCGGTCGACCCTCGGAGCGCAACCGGTTTTGAGGGCATTCGCTGGCCGGATCACGATCCGCCGGACAGGATGGGGCCATGGCCGACTACCGCACCGAGCACGCCAGGAGCATCGAGGACCCGGAAGGCTACTGGGCCGAGCAGGCGGGACTGGTGGACTGGATCAAGAAGCCGAAGCGGATCCTGGACGACGACCACCCGCCGTTCTACCGCTGGTTCCCCGACGCCACCTTGAACACCTGCTACAACGCGCTGGACCGGCACGTCGTGCACGGTCACGGCGAGCGGACGGCGCTGATCTACGACAGCGCCGTCGCGCACACCCAGGCGTCCTACACCTACGCCCAGCTGCTCGAGCGGACCGCCGCCTTCGCCGGCGCACTGCGTGCGTTCGGTGTGCAGCAGGGCGACCGGGTGGTGATCTACCTCCCGATGATCCCCGAGGCCGTGGTCGCGATGCTCGCCTGCGCGCGCATCGGCGCGGTGCACTCGGTGGTGTTCGGCGGCTTCGCCCCCCACGAGCTGGCGGTGCGCATCGACGACGCCCTTCCCAAGGTGCTGGTGACGGCGTCCTGCGGGATCGAGTCGTCCCGCGTCGTGGAGTACAAGCCGATCGTGGACCGCGCTCTGGAGATCGCCGACCACCAGCCCGACGTGGTCGTCGTCAAACAGCGGCCGCAGGCCGAGGCGGCCATGCAGGAGCCGCGTGACGTGGACTGGGACGTGGCCGTCAAGGCGGGTTCGGTCGAGCCCGCGTCCTGCGTGGAGGTGAAGGCCACCGATCCGCTCTACGTGCTCTACACCTCAGGGACCACCGGCAAGCCCAAGGGCATCGTCCGCGACAACGGCGGGCACGCCGTCGCGATGGCGTGGTCGCTGCCCAACATCTACGACGTGCACGGCGGTCAGGTGTGGTGGACCGCGTCCGACGTCGG
>JBDTXF010000473.1:0-3068 GCA_040006355.1 Nocardioidaceae bacterium
GGGGCGAGGTCCTTGATCGTCGGGGCGTAGCGCTCCATGAAGCGCTCGCCCTCGCTGTTGCGCAGGATCGCACCCTCGCCGCGCGCGGCTTCGGAGAGGAGGACCCCGAGGCCGGCCAGCCCGGTCGGGTGGAACTGGAAGAACTCCATGTCCTCGAGCGGGAGGCCCTTGCGCCACACGATGCCCATGCCGTCACCGGTGAGGGTGTGCGCGTTGGACGTGGTGCGGAAGACCTTGCCGAACCCGCCGGTCGCGAGGATCACCGACTTGGCGCTGAAGATGTGGATCTCGCCGGTGGCGAGCTCGTAGGCCACCACGCCGGCCACGCGCGGCCCGGTCGACGACGCGGTCATCAGCAGGTCCAGCACGTAGAACTCGTTGTAGAACTCGACGTTGTGCTTGATGCACTGCTGATAGAGCGTCTGCAGGATCATGTGACCGGTGCGGTCCGCCGCGAAGCAGGAACGACGTACGGCGGCCTCCCCGTGGTTGCGGGTGTGCCCGCCGAAGCGGCGCTGGTCGATCTTGCCCTCCTCGGTGCGGTTGAAGGGCAGACCCATCTTCTCCAGGTCGAGGACCGCGTCGATGGCCTCACGCGCCATCACCTCGGCCGCGTCCTGGTCGACGAGGTAGTCACCGCCCTTGACGGTGTCGAAGGTGTGCCACTCCCAGTTGTCCTCCTCGACGTTCGCCAGCGCGGCACACATGCCGCCCTGGGCCGCGCCGGTGTGCGACCGGGTCGGGTAGAGCTTGGTGAGGACGGCCGTGCGGGTGCGCTGGCCGGACTCGAGGGCCGCCCGCATGCCGGCGCCGCCGGCCCCCACGATGACGACGTCGTACTTGTGGTGCTGAACCATGGTTGTCCCAGTCCTCACGTGCAGACGGCGAGTGTTGAGTTCGGGTCGACGCAGGGGTCGAAGGTGAAGATCACCAAGGTCCCGAGCACGATCACGACGAGCGCGGAGAAGTAGAGCAGCGTCTTGAGCACGAAGCGGGTGTTCGGCTTGTCGGCGTAGTCGTTGATGATCGTGCGCAGGCCGTTCATCCCGTGCAGCTCGGCCAGCCAGAGCATCGCGAGGTCCCAGACCTGCCAGAACGGGTTCGCCCACTTGCCGGCGACGAACGCGAAGTCGATGGCGTGGATGCCCTTGCCGATCATCAGGTTCACGAACAGGTGGCCGAAGACCAAGATCACCAGCAGCAGGCCCGAGCCGCGCATGAACAGCCAGCTGTTCAGCTCGAAGTTGCTGCTGGCGCGGGCGGAGCGGGGCGAGCGGGGGCCGCCTGCGGGGCTGCGGGGGGAGTCGATCGTGGGTGCGCTCATGGTCAGCCTCCGAAGACGTTCGACAGGTGGCGGATCACGAAGGGCACCATCAGCACGACCCACAGCCCGACGACGCCGAAGGTCATCTGGCGCTGGTAGCGCGGGCCCTTCTCCCAGAAGTCGACCAGGATGATCCTGACGCCGTTGAGGGCGTGGTAGAGCACCGCGGCGACGAGGCCGACCTCCATCAGGCCGACGACCGGGTTCTTGTACGTCGCGACGGCGGTGTTGTAGGCGTGGGGGGACACGCGCACCATCGACGTGTCGATCACGTGGGCGAAGAGGAAGAAGAAGATCGAGACCCCGGTGATGCGGTGCAGCACCCAGGACCACATGCCTTCACGGCCCCGGTAGAGCGTTCCTGTCGGGCTGGCCACTACATGTATTCCTTCCGACGTCCGGGTCGACTGCTTCAGAGTATCTAGGGCCCGACGGGGCTGTGCCCCGAGTTCCTGTGAGATGGATTACCGCACGCCGGTCTGCCCGAATGGACTGACTCCAGTCAACGGGCTCACACGAAGGGCTCGAACGTCGGCGCTGGCAGCGGGCCGGTCTCCCGGTCGCGTGCCGTCTCGTAGCCGTGGGCGACCTCGATGAGCGTCCGCTCGCTCCCCGCGGTCCCCCAGAACGAGACCGCGACCGGCAGCCGGGCGGCGAGCCCGCACGGGACGGTGAGCAGGGGATAGCCGGAGACGGCGGTGGGTCCGGTGCACGACCCGGTGTGCGCCTCGGGGTTGACCAGGTCGATCGGGACGGCCGGTCCGTAGGAGGGGGTGACCAGGGCATCGAGATCGTGCGCGCGCAGGACGGCGTCGATCCCGTCGTCACGGGCGTGCTGCAGGCAGCGCGCCCGCGCCTCGGCGTACGCCGTGCTGGTGACGTCGGGTCCGGCCAGCGCCTTCTCGAACAGGGACTGGCCGAAGTGCTCGAGCTCGACGTCCGCGTGGTCCAGGTTGAAGAGCACCACCTCTGCCAGCGTCCGGGGACCGTTGCCGGGACGCGTGGCGAGGTACTCCCCCAGACCGAGCCTGAGCTCGGCGAGCATCACCAGCAGCTCATCGGCCCAGTCGAAGCCGTCCAGGGAGTCGAGGTCGGTGCCGTCGAGGATCGTCGCGCCTTCGGCGGCGAGCAGCTGGACCGCGCGTTCGGCGTGCTCGTCCGCGTGGCTGCTGTAGCCCCAGAAGTCCTTGCGTGGCACGCCGATCCGCTTGCCGGCCAACCGGCCGCCGACCGCGTGGGCGGCGTAGTCGACCCCGTCGCCGGCCAGGACCCCGAGGAGTGCGGCCGCGTCGCGGACCGAGGTGGTCAGCGGTCCCGGAGCGTCCTGCGAGCTCGAGACCGGGACGACCCCGAGCGTCGGGACGAGCCCCACGGTCGGCTTGAGGCCGACGACGCCGGCGATCGCGGCCGGGCACGTGATCGAGCCATCGGTCTCCGTGCCGATGGCGAAGTCCGTGATGCCGGCAGCCACCGCGGCCCCGCTCCCGGAGCTCGAACCGCCCGCCGAGCGGTTCAACGCGTAGGGGTTGCGGGTCAGACCGCCGTAGGCGCTCCAGCCGGACGCCGAGCTCTCGTCGCGGATGTTCGCCCACTCACTGAGGTTGGCCTTGCCGACGACCACCATCCCGGCCGCCCGCAGCCGGTCGACCAGCAGGGCGTCCTGACTCGGGTTCGGCTGCGCCGCCAGGGCCATGGACGCCGCGATCGTCGGCAGGTCGGCGGTGTCGATGTTGTCCTTCACCAG
>JBDTXF010000474.1:0-3068 GCA_040006355.1 Nocardioidaceae bacterium
AAGCTGAACCGTCCCTGGTCGTCGGCATCCGCGTCCCGGTCGACCGAGCCCTGCACCCGCAGGCTGACCCGCATCGGCTCGGGCGGGGCCAGCCAGCCGTCCAGCCGGACCCGGCCCTGACCCGTGCGGGTCACCGTGACCATCGCGGTGAGCCGGTCGGCCGAGAAGGTGATGGTCTCGGTCCGCTCGCCCACGGCGCGGTCGCTGCGCACGGCGAAGTCGTCGAGGGGGACCCGGGTCATCCGGGCCACCTCGTCGAACATCACGTCGAGGGCGAGCGCGAAGTGCACCCGCTCCACGAGGTCGGGGGGCACGGGGTCGGCGTGCTCGAAGACGGTGCGGACCTGACGCAGCGTCGCGGCGTCGACGTCGTCGAGGGGCTGGTCGGCCAGCTCGGCGATGGTGCGGTCGTCGTCCATCACGACTCACTTCCTTCCCACTGTGGATCGGAGGCCAGCTGCTGGCGCAGCTTGGCGAGGCAGCGGCCCCTGGTCGGGCCGATGCTTCCGACCGGCATGCCCAGGGAGTCCGCGAGGCGGGCGTAGTCGGGCCGGTCGGCGAAGGCGATCACGCGCATCAGCGCGCGACACCGTTCGGGCAGCCGTTGCACGTGGTCCCACAGCTGGCGCTCGCGGGCGTCGCGGAAGACCCTCTCCTCGGGCTGCTGGTCGCGCTGCGCGGGGATCAGCGTGGTCTCGTCGCCCTCCGTCCCGAACAGCGAAGCGGTGCGCACGACGTCGGCGCGCGACCGCTTGGTCACCCGCCACGCCTCGCGGCGGGCCGCGGTGAGCAGCCACTTGACCACGGTCTGGGGGTCGCGGACGCCGGCGCTGCTGTGCAGCAGCCGCATCCACACGGTCTGCACGACGTCCTCGGCGGCGACCGCGTCGACGCCCTGGCTGCGCACCGTGTGCCACAGCAGTGGGGTCAGCAGCGTCACCAGCTCGTCGAAGGAGGCGCGGTCCCCCTCCTGGTAGGCGGCGAAGGCGTGCGAGGCCCGATGGCACAGCGTCTCGCCGCCCGAATCGGTCTGCATCATGGGCTCCTCCTGCCGGGCATCGTGGCCAGGGCGGCGGTCGCCCGGTCGAAGGCAGCCTCGGGAGCGGGGTCGGTGTCCCCGCTGGCGAAGCTCTGGAGCAGGGCTCGGGCCAGCTGGCCGGCGAAGACCGGCGCCGAGAACGACGTGCCGCTCCACACCGCGAAGCCGGACCGGAAGTCGTCCGGGTCGATCGCGGAGCGCTCCTCCCCCAGCCGGCCGACCAGCCGGTTGGTGGCCTCCATCGAGCCGTCCAGGGTGGTCGGCAGCGTGCTGACCAGCCCCGCACCCGGCCGGAGGTACCTCACCCACGGGCCGTCGTTGCTGAACAGCGCCACGGTCCCGTCGGGGTTCAGGGCGCCCACGGCGGACACCGGCAGGGTGCCGTCGGGCGGCGTGGTCCCGGCGAAGGCGGCGGGGTAGATCGGCCGGTCGGTGGCGTCGTTGCCCGCCGAGGCGACCACGGCGACGCCGCACCTGCCGAGCAGCGCGAGCGGGCCGGCGAACAACGGGTCGAAGGCGCTGTCCTCGGGCTGCTCGTGGTAGTAGCCGAGGGACAGGGAGACCACGTCCAGGAGCGGGTACCGCTGGTCACCGGACAGCGCCAGCAGCTGGCGCAGCGCGAGCAGCTGCAGGGCGCGCAGCAGGTCCGCCTCGTCGACGATGCCGTTGTCGCGGAACAGCCGGACCGACAGCACCAGCGCGTCAGGGCAGGCCTGCCGGATCAGACCGGCGATGAACGTGCCGTGGCCGGCGTCCGGCCCCAGCTCGCCCACCAGCCGCTGGGTGTCGGAGTCGGCGTCGACCTCCTGCTGCAGGGACGGGATGCCGATCGGCTCCCCGAGCACCGTCGGATCGTGCAGCACGTGCTCCTCGTCCAGCCACGGATGCTCCCCCACGCCGGAGTCGATGATCGCGACGAGCGGCCTGCGCAGCTCGACGCCGAGAGTCGGGTCCGGTTCGGGCGCCGCGCCGAGCCAGGTGACCGGCTGCCTGCCCCCCGAGCCCGCGACGGCGTACTGCGAGAGGCCGACCGAGTGCGAGCCGGTGTAGGGGTGCGAGCCGGTGTAGGGGTGGCTGCCGGTGTAGGGGTGCGAGCCGGTGTACGGCGCGGGGTCGATGCCGAGCTCCGCGGGGTGCTCGAGGGCCACGTCGCTGCGGCGCTCCGGGTCGGTGACCACGGTGCGGTAGGTCTGGAGCAGCCGCCAGGTGTCGATCGGCGGGAAGACGGCGTCGTCGCGGTCGTCGAGCGGGACCAGCCTGGCCCGCGTCACCCACACCGCCTCGAGCTCCTCGAGCCGGGCCGGCGGCAGGCCGGAGCCGGCGAGCAGCGCGCGGTCGGTGGTGCGGGCGTCCTCCCACGAGAGGCGGAAGCCGGCCCGGCGGGTGACCGTCTCGAGCGCCGACTGGGTGTCCGGGTGCCAGCCGCGGACCAGAAGGCTGTCGCTGACGAAGACCGTGGGTCGCGGCGCCGGCTGGCCCTGCACCTGATAGGCCACCGTGGGGTCCAGGACCCGGCTGCTCGAGGCGCTCCCGGCCGCGCGGGCGCTCAGCCCTGCGACGGGCTCGGACGGAATCGCCGGGTGGGACCGTGGCCGGTCAGCGTCCCTCACCATGGTCCTCCGCCTTCCTGAGAGCTCCTCGGAGCGGGCCCGTCCCGAGCATAGGGAGCCTGACGCTCGACGTCACTGGCCCGCTTGGGGTGACGGTGGAGCCCACCGGCGTACGCCCCTGCGCGCCGGTCGGCTCCACCGTCCCGATGTGTGCTGCACCCCCGTGGCGGCACACCAGGGAAGAGCAGGCCCGGTCCGCCCTGATACCTGGCCCTTCAGAAACGTCCCGGCGCCCTCGACCAGCACGACCCGGGAACGACGAAGCGGCCCTCACCAGAGGTGAGAGCCGCCGCTGCGTCCGGATGGACTGACAGGGTCAGTCCCTCTGGCGGAGGTGGCGGGATTTGAACCCGCGAGAGGGGGTAACCCTCAACCCGCTTAGCAGGCGGGCGCCATAGGCCACTAGGCGACACCTCCAG
>JBDTXF010000475.1:0-3066 GCA_040006355.1 Nocardioidaceae bacterium
CGAGACGGACCGGGTGCGGTTCCTGGACGGGCTCAGCGACGACCCGGCGGCCGCGAAGCAGCAGGCGAGCCGGGCCATCCCGCTGCGCCGCTACGGACTCCCCGAGGAGTTCGGGGCCGCCGCGGCGTTCCTGCTGTCACCCGCTGCGGGCTTCGTCACCGGCGTGATGCTCCCGGTCGACGGCGGCATGCTCCGGACCCTGTGACGTCTCCGGGGTGGCGGCTGCGTGGAGCTTCTTGCGCTCGTCGTAGGCGAGGTAGAAGAAGCCGAAGACCGCCAGCAGCCCGAAGAACCACCACTGCAGCCCGTAGAAGAAGTGTGGGCCGTTGCCCAGGTCCGGAAGCTCCGAGCGCACCAGCGCGGTCACCGGCTTGGGCGTCTCGGTCTCCGCGTCCACGAACCCGCCGTAGACCCGGCCGTCCATCGACCGGCTGATCTCCCTGCTGGAGATCGCCCGCGCCGAGCCGTCGGTCACGGTCGCGGCATCGCCGGTCGCGTCCGCGCGCACCCAGCCCACGACGGTGACCTCGCCCGACGGCGGGGTCGGCGCGTCGATCTTGTCCGCACCCGAGTTGCCGCTCTTCATCCACCCGCGGTCCACGAGCAGTGCCGGCCCCTGGTCGGTGACAAGCGGGGTGACGATGTCCACCCCCGAGGCACCGTCGCGGGTCTGGTAGCGGATCACCACGTTCTCGCTCGCCCGGTAGGTGCCGGTGGCGGTGACCCGGCGCCATTCGTCGCGGACCCGGGACCCGCGATCCGGCGACAGCACGTCGCCGACCGGTGCCGGGTCCGCCCCGAGGTTCGTGCGGGTCTGGGCGTTCGTCACCTCGCGGTCCGTCAGCCGGTGGAACTGCCACTGCCCCAGCCACCAGCAGCCATAGGCCAGCACGACCACGGTGACGGCGAACAGGGCCCAGCGACGGCTGAACATGAACCTCACGTCCCGACCCTAGCCCGCCGCTCGGCGCGGTCCCGGTGCCGTGGCCGCGGTGTGACACGAGCCACTCCGGACGGCCCGCCCGGCCGTGACCGGCGACAGCCTAGACTCGCTGCATGACGTCAGGATCTCTGCTCGACACGTTCGGCCGGGTGGCCACCGACCTCCGCGTCTCCCTCACCGACCGTTGCAACCTGCGGTGCTCCTACTGCATGCCGGCCGAGGGCCTGGACTGGATGCCCAACGACGACGTCCTCACCGATGACGAGGTGGTCCGCCTGATCACCATCGCCGTGGAGCGGCTCGGCGTCCGCGAGGTCCGCTTCACCGGCGGTGAGCCCCTGCTCCGTCGTGGGCTGCCCGACATCGTCCGGCGCACGACGGCCCTGGAGCCGCGCCCGGACACCTCCATCACGACCAACGCCCTGGGACTGACGCGCACCGCGCAGGCGCTTGCGGCGGCCGGCCTGGACCGGGTCAACGTCAGCCTGGACACCATCCGAGCCGAGGACTTCGCCACCATCACCCGGCGCGACCGGCTGCACGACGTGGTGGCCGGCCTCGAGGCGGCGTCGGCTGCCGGACTGGGACCGGTCAAGGTGAACGCGGTGCTGATGCGCGGGGTCAACGACAACCAGGCCCCCGAGCTCCTGCAGTGGTGCATGGATCGGGGCTACCAGCTGCGCTTCATCGAGCAGATGCCCCTTGACGCCCAGCACCAGTGGAGCCGCGAGGACATGGTCACCGCGGACGAGATCTTCGGGTGGCTGGGCGAGGCATATGTCCTCGAGCCCGTCGAGGAGCCCCGGGGCAGCGCCCCGGCCGAGCTGTTCCGGGTGGATGGAGGGGAGCACACCGTGGGAGTGATCGCCTCGGTGACCCGTCCGTTCTGCGGCGACTGCGACCGGGTCCGCCTCACCGCGGACGGCCAGGTGCGCAACTGCCTGTTCGCCCGCGAGGAGAGCGACCTGCGGACCGCTCTGCGGGAAGGTGCCGAGGACGCGGAGATCGCCGACCGCTGGCGGGTGGCGATGTTCGGCAAGCGTGCCGGGCACGGGATCGACGACACGTCGTTCCTCCAGCCGGTGCGCCCGATGTCGGCGATCGGCGGCTGACTTCCTGGCAGACTGGGCACATGCGCCTGTTTGCCGCGATCGTGCCTCCGCGTGAGGTCCTGAAGGACCTGACCCGGGTCGTGCGGTCCGCGACGCTGGTCGACGTCCCGGCGGAGCCGCGCAAGCATCTGCTGCGCCACCGCCTCGGACGCGGAGAGCACGCCGCCGGACGTCCCCTGACGGTCGTCGTCGGGAGCCCCGAGCTCGACATCCCGCCGCTCGAGCTGATGCACATCCCGATCACCGGCTTCGGCAACGTCACGCTCGGTGACTCCGGCACGCTCGCCGCCGCGCTCCGCGACGAGGCGGCCGCCTGGGCCCCGGCGCAGGTCGCCATCGCCGGAGGGACGGCCCTGGAGTTCCCCGGGGACACCTCGGTCTGGGCCAAGCTCGACGGTGACCTGGGCGCCTTGGCCACCATCGGTCGCGGCGTCCCCCTGGTCGTCCAGCGGCTCGGGTTCTTCGTGGACCGTCGACAGTTCCGGCCGTGGCTCTCGGTCGGCACCATCACCGACGAGACGACCGCGCCGTATCTCGAGCGGCTCGTCGCCGCGCTCGAGGCCTACCGGAGCACGTCGTGGACCATCGACCACGTCTCGCTGATGCGGAAGCCGAACGACGCCACCTCCAACGACCGCTTCGAGGAGATGGAGCGGATGCCGCTCGCCGGTGGCTGACCTCCCTCGGTCACTCTGGGCCACACTCAGCCACGGGGGGCGACGGTCGGGCTCGACGAGGGCTCCGGCAGCTCGGGCGGGTCGTCCTCGTCGTCGAAGCCGATGACGCGGGACGCCCGGTTGGCGGCGATCACGCGGAGCACCTGGTCCAGCGGCATCGGCCGGTGCATCAGGTACCCCTGGGCGTACGGCGCGTGGACGTGCTCGCGCAGGTGCTCGAGCTGGCTGGCGCGCTCGATGCCCTCCACGACCACATCGAGCCCCAGCGCCTGGCCCATCATGGTGATCGAGCACAGCAGCGCACAGGACCGCTCGTCGCGGTCGATGCTCTCGG
>JBDTXF010000476.1:0-3063 GCA_040006355.1 Nocardioidaceae bacterium
CGACAACCTTCCCTACGGCGTGTTCCGACACGGCGACGAGCCGTTCCGAGTCGGGGTGCGCATCGGCGATCAGGTGCTCGACCTCGCCGCGCTCGCGGCCGTCGACCTCCGCGAGCACGCACACGTGCTCGCGGCGCCCTCCCTCAACCCGCTCCTCGCCGGGGGCTTGCCGGCGTGGACGGCGGTGCGGGCCTGGGCCACCGGACTGCTCACCGGGGTGGGCGGGCGTGACCTCGTCGAGGCCCACCTGGTGCCGGTCTCCGAGGTCACGCTGCGGATGCCGTTCGAGGTCGCCGACTACGTCGACTTCTACTGCTCGCTGCACCACGCCAGCAACGTCGGGCGCATCTTCCGGCCCGACGAGGAGCCCCTCAAGCCCAACTGGCGGCACCTCCCGGTGGGCTACCACGGCCGAGCCGGGACGGTGGTCGTCTCCGGGACGGGCGTACGACGCCCCCGGGGCCAGCGCCGCGCACCCGGTGACGACGCGCCGACGTTCGGACCCAGTGCTCGCCTCGACCTGGAGGCGGAGGTGGGCTTCGTCGTCGGCGCCGCCACGAAGATCGGCGAGCGGGTCCCGGTGGCGGGGTTCGCCGACCACGTCTTCGGCGTGACGCTGCTCAACGACTGGTCGGCGCGCGACATCCAGGCCTGGGAGTACGTCCCGCTCGGGCCCTTCCTCGGCAAGTCCTTCTCGACGTCGGTCAGCGGCTGGGTGACCCCGCTCGACGCGCTCGCCGCCGCCCGCGTAGACCTGCCGGGTCAGGACCCGGAGCCGCTGGACTACCTGCGGGTGCACGGCGGCGACGGGTTCGACATCGACCTCGAGGTGGTCATCGACGGCGAGACGGTCAGCCGGCCGCCGTACGCCGCGATGTACTGGGCCCCTGCGCAGATGCTCGCGCACCTGACCGTCAACGGAGCCTCGCTGCGCCCCGGCGACCTGTTCGCCTCCGGCACCGTCAGCGGGCCAGGACCGGATCAGCGGGGCTCGCTGCTCGAGCTGTCGTGGGGTGGCGCCGAGCCGTTCCTGGTCGCCGGTCGCGAGCGCACCTTCCTCGAGGACGGCGACACCGTGACACTGCGTGCGACGGCTCCGGGCGCGCTGGGTGGCCGGATCGCGCTCGGCGAGGTCACCGGAACGGTGCTGCCCGCCACCTGAGCGGGACGGCACCAGGGGCAGAGGCGGTGTCCTCCCTCAGGTGCGGCGTCGAGCTGTCACTGCTCAGCGGGTGGGGGTGCGCATCAGCGGCGAGCGCTGCCGGACCACGCGTTTCGCGGAGCCGGTCAGGCCCTGCTCCGGGGGGTGACCGGGAGCCGGACGGGTCCGGATTGTGTGGTTTGCCGATCGCTGGGTAGCCTGCCGACCACAGGGATCACCAGAACCGGACATCGAGGGGGAGCGACATGGCAGCTGTGCCTCGACGCGACCGACCCGGTGCCGTCGTCGTCCTGCTGGGCGCCCTCGCGCTGGGCACGGCCGCCTGCGGCTCGTCGTCCTCGGGCGACGACTCGCAGTCGGCCCCCACGGTCACCTCCTCCCCGGCGTCCCCCACGGCCTCCGGAAGCCCGTCCGCCACCGGGTCGGCCACCCCTGCGGGCGCGGCGGGCGCGCTCCGGACCAGCTACCCCCAGGCCGGTTTCACGGTGACCTCGCTGCCGCGGCGTCCGCGGGGGGCCACCCGGGAAGCGTTGAAGGCCTACCTCAGGTTCGAGGACGTCAGCCACACGTCCCTGCGGACCGCCCGGGTGCCGGCGTCGCTGCGGACGCTCGCCTCCCCCGCTCTGGTGAAGCGCTACGACACGAGCGCCGCCTACCAGCGCAGCCACGACATCCGCTATAGCGGCACCACCACGATCTCGGTCCGGGTGGCGAAGGTCAGCCCTCAGCTCGCGGCCCTTCGCCTGTGCCTGGACGGCACCGCCACCCGTCAGGTCGTCAAGGGCGTTCCCAAGGCGCTCGACGGACTCCAGCGGGAGAGGGCACTCGTGATCCTGACCAACACCGGCGGCCGCTGGGTCGTCACGGAGTACACCGGGACGGGCAAGACATGTTGAGGACCGTGCACCGAGCACTGGCCGCCGGAGTCCTGGCCGCGGGGCTGGTGCTCAGCGGCGCGGTCCTGCAGTCCGCCGCCGCGTGCGGCGTCGTCGGCGGCACCTGCCCGCCGGGCGGTGGCGACACGCCGACCGAGTCGGGCAACACGATCACCGTCCGGGTGACCGGCTCCTTCGTCCGCTCCGGCTCAGGCGGCACCGGCGGCAGCACCACGGTCACCGTGCCGACCCCGTGCTCCTACATCGCGAGCTTCTCCGGGAAGGAGTACTACGACTGGGTGAAGAGCGGCAAGGCGGCGTTCGAGTGGTACCACTTCTCCCACGGGAACGGTCCGTTCCAGCCGACGCCCGGCTATGAGTCGCACAAGGACGACACCGCGGGGCACTACTACGGCGGGATGTGCTCGAGTGCGACCTTCGGCTCGAACCTGGACGCGTTCTTCGCCTTCGCCAACGACTGGTTCGCCAAGCACGGCGACGTGTGGGTGCCGGCCGGTGGCCAGCCACCGGTGCCGCCCGTGCCGCCGCAGGTGCTGCTGGCTGCCGCGCAGAAGGCGATGACCCTGCCCGAGCCGACGTTCGACTGGAACCCGAAGGCCCAGGGAGCCGGGGCCTCGCTGGTCAACCTGGACACCTGGTTCTGGCTCGACGACGGCGTGGCCACCGGGTCGGTGACCGCCACTGCCGGGACCAACAGCGTCACCGTGACCGCGACCCGCGAGTCGGTCTCCTTCTCCTCCCCCACCGCCGGTGGCGTGGACTGCAACGACGGCGGCACGGCCTGGTCCCGAGGCGCCACCAGCGCCTGCACCTTGTCCTTCCAGCACGCCAGCGACGCGGCCGGCGCCCCCGTCACGTCGAGGGCGCACTGGGGCCTCAGCTGGACCTCCAACGGCGCACCGCAGGGAGCCCTCGCCCCGGTCGACGCCACCCAGGTCGACAACGTGCGGGTTATCGAGGTCCAGGGCCTCGTCAACTCGGTGGGCTAGAGGTTGCCGCGCTTGT
>JBDTXF010000477.1:0-3047 GCA_040006355.1 Nocardioidaceae bacterium
GCGAGGGCGGCATCAACGACGACTTCCCGTTCCTGCTCGGCCACGAGGCGGCCGGGATCGTGGAGGACGTCGGCCCGGACGTCGACTCCGTGGCGCCCGGCGACTTCGTGGTGCTCAACTGGCGGGCCGTCTGCGGCACCTGCCGGGCCTGCGAGCGGGGCGAGCCGTGGTACTGCTTCGACACCTTCAACGCGACCCAGAAGATGACGCTGGAGGACGGCACCGAGCTGTCCCCGGCGCTGGGCATCGGTGCCTTCGCGGAGGCGACCCTCGTGCACGCCCGCCAGTGCACCAAGGTCGACCCGTCCGCGCGACCGGCGGCCGTCGGGCTGCTGGGCTGCGGGGTGATGGCCGGGCTCGGTGCCGCCATCAACACCGGGAACGTGACCCGCGGCACGAGCGTCGCGGTGATCGGCTGCGGTGGGGTCGGAGCGGCCGCCGTCGCGGGCTCCCGGCTCGCCGGTGCCGGGACCATCATCGCCGTCGACATCGACCCGCAGAAGCTCGAGTGGGCGACCGCGTTGGGAGCGACGCACACCGTGAACAGCAAGGACAACGACCCCGTCGCGGCCATCCAGGAGCTCACCGGCGGCTTCGGCGCCGACGTCGTCATCGACGCGGTCGGCCGCCCGGAGACCTGGAAGCAGGCGTTCTACGCCCGCGACCTCGCCGGCACCGTCGTGCTGGTGGGCGTTCCGACCCCGGACATGACGCTGCCCGACATCCCGCTGATCGACGTGTTCGGACGCGGCGGGTCGCTGAAGTCGAGCTGGTACGGCGACTGCCTCCCCTCGCGCGACTTCCCGATGCTCGTCGACCTCTACCAGCAGGGCCGCCTCGACCTCGACGCGTTCGTCACCGAGGAGGTCGGGCTCGACGACGTCGAGGCCGCGTTCGAGAAGATGCACGGCGGCGGCGTGCTCCGCTCGGTGGTGGTGCTGTGATGACCGCCCGCATCGACCATGCCGTCCTGGAGGGGACCTTCAGCCTGGACGGGGAGACCTTCGACGTCGAGAACAACCTCTGGGTGGTCGGTGACGACACCGAGTGCGTGGTGATCGACGCCCCGCACGACGTCGACGCCATCCTGGCGGTGGTCGGGGACCGCAGGGTGAAGGCGATCCTCGCCACCCACGCCCATGACGACCACGTCCTGGTGGCGCCAGCGCTGCGCGAGCGGGTGCAGGCGCCGATCCTCCTGCACCCCGACGACCGGCCGCTGTGGGAGCTCACCCACCGCGACGAGCTCTGGGACCACGACCTCACCGACGGCCAGCTCATCGAGGTCGCGGGCACGACGCTGCGGGTGCTGCACACCCCCGGCCACGCACCGGGTGGGGTCTGCTTCTACGCCGAGGACCTCGGCTGTGTCTTCAGCGGCGACACCCTGTTCCACGGCGGACCAGGAGCGACGGGCCGGTCCTACAGCGACAAGGACGTGCTGGCGGCCTCGATCCGGGACACCCTGTTCCCGCTGCCGGACGAGACCGTCGTCCACACCGGCCACGGCGAGGACACCACGATCGGCGCCGAGAAGGCGCATGTGCCCGCTGAGGGGTGACGACGGGACCGATGACTGGACTGATGACTGGACCGACGACTGGACCGATGACTGGGGTGACCTGCGGCACCGGGGCGTGTCGGCGCCCGCCGTTGGGGGTACGACGCACCGGTGACTGCGACCTACCGCCTCCAGATGCACGCCGGCTTCACGTTCGCCGACGCGCGCACGGTGGTGCCCTACCTCTCCGAGCTCGGCGTCACCCACCTCTACCTCTCCCCGGTGCTGCAGGCGGTGCCCGGCTCCGCCCACGGCTACGACGTCGTGGACCACACTCGGGTCAGCGAGGAGCTCGGGGGACGTGACGGCCTCGTCGCGCTCGCCGAGGACGCCCGACAGCACGGGCTCGGGCTGGTCGTGGACGTGGTGCCCAACCACATGGCGCTCGTCGCCCCCGAGAACACCAACGCTCCGCTGTGGGAGGTGCTCGAGCACGGTCGCGACGCCGTCCACGCGCACTGGTTCGACGTCGACTGGGACGCCCTCGACCAGCGGATCGGCCTGCCGGTGCTGGGGGAGCCGCTGGACGAGGTCCTCGCCCAGGGCGACCTGAGGCTCGGCGAGGAGGACGGCGGCCAGGTGCTGCGCTACCACGACCACGTCTTCCCGGTGGCCGACGGCACCTGGGACGGGGACCCGGACGCGGACGTGTCCGACGTCCTGGACCGGCAGCACTACCGGCTGGCCTGCTGGCGCGAGCGCGACGACTTCTTGAACTACCGACGCTTCTTCGACGTCGACTCGCTGGTGGCGGTCCGGGTCGAGCACCCCGAGGTCTTCGAGGCCACCCACCGGGTGCTGCTCGGGCTGAACCACGACGGCATCGTGGAGGGGTTCCGCATCGACCACCCGGACGGGCTCGCCGACCCCACCGGCTACCTCGCGCAGCTGCGGGCGGCGACCCGCCCGGGCACCGCGATCTGGGTGGAGAAGATCCTCGAGGGCGACGAGGTGCTGCCCGCCTGGGCGTGCGACGGCACCACGGGGTACGACGCGGCGAAGGCGGTCTCGGCGGCGCTCGTCGACGCGGCCGCCGCGCCGGCGCTGGCCGCGGCCTGGGAGGCGACCGGCGGTGACCCGTCCCTGGAGGACGTGGTCGTGGCCTCCAAGCGCGAGGTGGTCGGCACCGTCCTGGTGCCGGAGCGGCGCCGGCTGCTCCGCCGGGCGATCGAAGCGCTGCCCGACGCGGACCCCGAGCGCCTGGGCGAAGCACTCGTGGAGGTGCTGGTCGCCTGCGAGGTCTACCGCGCCTATGTCCGGCCGGGCCGCCCCGTGGACGACGTCGCCCGACGCCGCCTCGAGGACGCGCTGAGCACCGCCCGCAGCCGGCGTCCCGACCTCGGCGTGGAGCTGGAGCAGCTGGTGGGTCTCGCCCTGAAGCCGGCGAGCGACGCGGCGCACGACTTCGCCGTACGCCTGCAGCAGACCTGGGGACCGGTGATGGCCAAGGGCATCGAGGACACCGCGTTCTACCGCTGGCACCGGC
>JBDTXF010000478.1:0-3026 GCA_040006355.1 Nocardioidaceae bacterium
GAGTACCAGGACACCAACCACGCGCAGTACGCCCTGGTCCGCGAGCTCTGCGGCCACGCGGTCGGGCGTCCCGCCCCGATCGGCGGCGACGATCCCGACGCCCCGGACGGCGACGGCATCGAGCCCTCGGAGCTGATGGTGGTCGGCGACGCGGACCAGTCGATCTATGCCTTCCGGGGCGCCAACATCCGCAACATCATGGACTTCGAGGACGACTTCCCCGACGCGACCTCGATCCTGCTGGAGCAGAACTACCGCTCGACGCAGACCATCCTCACCGCCGCCAACGCGGTGATCAGCCGCAACAAGGGGCGCCGGGCCAAGAACCTCTGGTCCGACGCGGGGGACGGCGAGCAGATCGTCGGCTACGTCGCCGACGACGAGCACGACGAGGCGAGGTTCGTCTCCGAGGAGGTCGACCGGCTCTCCGACGCCCGGCTGGCCCGACCGGGGGACGTCGCGGTCTTCTACCGGACCAACGCCCAGTCACGCGTCTTCGAGGAGGTGTTCATCCGGGTCGGCATGCCCTACAAGGTCGTCGGCGGGGTGCGCTTCTACGAGCGGCGCGAGGTCAAGGACGCCCTGGCCTTCCTGCGGATCCTGGTCAACCCCGACGACGAGATCTCGCTGCGGAGGATCGTGAACACCCCCAAGCGGGGGATCGGTGACCGGGCGCAGGCCTGCGTCGAGGCGCTCGCGGGACGGGACCGGATCTCGTTCTTCGAGGCGCTCCGACGGGCCGAGGACGCGCCCGGCATCGCCACCCGGTCGCTGACCAGCATCCGCGGCTTCGTCGCGATGGTGGAGGAGACCCAGCAGATGGTCGACGCGGGGGAGCGTGCCGATGTCGTCCTCGAGCAGGTGCTCGCCGCCAGCGGCTACCTCAAGGAGCTCGAGGACAGTGAGGACCCGCAGGACGAGACCCGCGTGGAGAACCTCGCCGAGCTGGTCGCCGTCGCCCGCGAGTTCGCCGACGAGCCGGTCGCCGGACCGTCGGCCGACCCCGCCGACCCGGCACCGGCCGCGCCGGGGCTCCGGGACTTCCTGGAGCGGGTCGCCCTGGTCGCCGACTCCGACCAGATCCCGGACCGCGACGACGACGCCGGCGTGGTGACCCTGATGACGCTGCACACCGCCAAGGGACTGGAGTTCCCGGTGGTCTTCCTGACCGGCCTCGAGGACGGCATCTTCCCGCACATGCGCTCTCTGGGCGACCAGCCGGAGCTGGAGGAGGAGCGCCGGATCGCCTACGTCGGGGTGACCCGCGCCCAGCAGCGGCTCTACGTCTCGCGGGCCGTGGTGCGCTCGGCCTGGGGCGCGCCCTCGCACAACCCGCCGTCCCGGTTCATCGACGAGCTGCCGGTCGACCTGGTGGACTGGCGCCGCACCGAGTCCGCCCAGACCTCGTGGAACCGTCCGGTGCTGCCCTCGCTCCCGCAGCGAAACGCGGGGCCTCCGACGCGACGGTTCGGTTCGGCCGCGGTCCGGGCGGACGCCGACGCACGCGGCCAGCGCCGGGAGGTGCCTTCCCTGACGCCCGGCGACCGGGTGCTGCACGACTCGTTCGGGATGGGCAGCGTGGTCGCGCTGGACGGCGTCGGGGACAAGGCCGTGGCGTCGATCGACTTCGGGTCGCAGGGCGTCAAGCGGCTGCTGCTGCGCTACGCCCCGGTCGAGAAGCTCTGAGGGGCTGGCCTCAGGGCTTGAGGCCGTGCGCCACCAGCGCGGCGAAGGGGTCGACCGGGTCGCCGCCCCCCGGTCGCACCTCGAGGTGCACGTGCGGGCCGGTGGTGTTGCCGGTGGACCCCACCAGGCCGATCACCTGGCCGGCGACGACCCTCTGACCGACCTTGACGCCGATCTCCGACTGGTGGGCGTACCACAGCACGCTGCCGTCCGCGAGCGTCGTCTCCGTGCGGTTGCCGTAGGAGCCGGCGTAGCCGGCGTCGGTGACGGTGCCGTTGGCCACCGCGTGGATCGGGGTGCCCTCGGGTGCGGCGAAGTCCAACCCGGTGTGGCACTGCGACCACAGCGAGGAGCAGTCGCCGAACCGCGAGGTGAGGTGGTAGACCCCGGGCGTGACCGGAAGGTGCCAGGAGTCGCGGGCGATCACGCCGGCCTGCTTGTGTGCGCTGGCAGCGAGCTGTGCGAGGGCGGCGTTGCGCTCCTTGGCCTGCTGCTCGGTCACCGCCTGGAGCCTGTGGTCCGCTGCGTGGGCGCGGGCATCGCGCTGCGAGTCGCGGCTGACCGCCTGCTCGCGCCGGTCCAGGGTGGTCCGGCTCGCCGCGCCGGTCCCGATCGTGCCGGGGAGCACCGAGGCCCGGACGCCTCCGGAGGCCAGGGCCGGTGAGGTGGTGGGAGCCGCGGTGACGGCGCCGGCGGCTGACAGGACGAGGACGGCCGCTCCGAGCAGCGTGGCGGGAGAGACGAGGCCGCCCATCGCCGAGGGGCGTGGGACGCCGCGGTCGGGGACCGCGGTCCGCCGGTCGGTACCGTGCGCACGGTGGGTCCCGGCAGAGGACTCGTGACGCGAGCGGGGATCGCCGGCGGGACGCCTGGTGACGGTGTGTCGCTCTGCACGGTGCTGGGCCACAGGCACATGTTCCTCACGGTGGGGGGTGCGGCAACGCGCCACGATAACGGAGGGGTCACGGTTTCGTCCTGTTCGGTACAGCGACCTGTGTGCGCCGGGTCACCACGGCGCACGTCGTCCCGCGGGGCGAGCCGTCCGCGGGGGGTGGAGCGTGTGGCGGAGGTCACGATCAGCTGCCCGCACTTCCCGACAGCGCCCGGAGCCGGTCGGCTAGGGTGCGAGGACACGTCGGACGTGTCCGGCCCAGCTGTGCCGTGTGACGGGCGGCCCTCGACGAAGGTGGCAGTGTCATGGTGGCTCCGATCCGCATCGTGGTGGCCAAGCCGGGCCTGGACGGGCACGACCGCGGCGCCAAGGTGATCGCCCGCGCGCTGCGCGACGCCGGCCACGAGGTGATCTACACCGGGCTGCACCAGACGCCGGAGCAGATCGT
>JBDTXF010000479.1:0-3025 GCA_040006355.1 Nocardioidaceae bacterium
CAGGTTGGCGGTGGCCGCCTTGCCGAGGAAGTGGACCGGCAGGGAGCTGTAGCCCCTGGTCCGGAGGAACGGCACCAGGCACCACAAGAAGGCGTCCCGCAGCGGGAGCAGCGCCGCCACCCACCACGGGATGATGCCCCGGGCGGCCAGTCCGACCACGGTGGAGAGGATGTAGAGCCGGTCGGCGACCGGGTCGAGGATCT
Source organism: Nocardioidaceae bacterium (assembly GCA_040006355.1). Taxonomy (GTDB): domain Bacteria; phylum Actinomycetota; class Actinomycetes; order Propionibacteriales; family Nocardioidaceae; genus Nocardioides_B. The sequence continues at coordinate 204 of JBDTXF010000479.1, forward strand.
CGCCCACCCTGGACGTCTGGTTGAGCCGGCGCGCGAGATAGCCGTCCGCGAAGTCGCTGATGCCGGACACGAAGAGCACCGCGAGTGCCCAGCCGTCCGCCTCCGGGACCAGGACCAGCCACAAGAAGACCGGCACCCCCGCGAGCCGGAAGATCGAGATGACGTTGGGGATGGTCAGGACCTGGTGGCGGCGCGCCACCGAGTCGTCCTGCCTGTCCACCGGCTATCCCTCGCCCATCGCGCGTCGACTGAGTCCTTGGGTACCCTAGCCGGTCACGAGAGCCGGACCGGGGACGGCGGGTCGACCCGAACGCGCTCCGCCGGAGCCCTGCCAGCGGCCGATCAGGACTGGCCGATCGATCGCCCGCAGCGCGGGCAGTGCGCGCGGGCGCACACGTCGAGCTGTTGGCCACAGCGACAGTCACTGGAGCGGAGGCAGCGTGCGAGCGTCTTCGTCTTCGTCGACCTGGTGTCGGCGCTGGTGGTGCTGTCGGTGCGAGTCACGAGTCTCATCTCCATACGTCCTCGTTCTCTCAAGCAAACAGAGGAAAGGCCGCGAGGTGACGCAGAAACGCCGGGGATGGCCCGAAAGCACTAGAAATCTAGTCCGAAAGCATGACGACCGGTCGGGGGCCGCGCTCAGAGCTTGTGCAGCTTGGCGAACGGGCGCATCAGCCGGGTGCGAGAGGTGCCGAAGTCCACGACGACGGCCTGGTCGCCCTCGACGCTGACCACTCGGCCGAGACCGTACTTGTCGTGCGTGACCCGCTCGTCGAGCACGAAGACCTCCACCACCTCGGGAACGGGTGGCTTGAAGGGACTGCTGGCAAGGTGTCGCCGAGAACCGGCATATGGCTTCATCACTCACAGTATGTGCCTGTTAGGGCCCTCGTGTCGCCTTCCGGGTGCACCGGTCCTGTCCGGAAGGCCGCACCCGGCCGGGTCGGCGGCTCAGTCGACGAGCACCGCGTCGAGGTCGAAACGCGGGTGTCCAGGTGTCGCAGCGTCCACCAACGTGACCCTGGCCCCGCTGGTGACGCCGTTCCAGACGACCGCGCGGTTCACCTTGGTCGACGAGTAGGTGTCGACGGTCGCCTTCAGCACACCGCCGACGTAGACCTTGACCTTGCCGCGGTCCGGACCCTTGGCGACCACGATGCCCGTGTGGTGCTGCGCGCCGGTGAAGGAGACTGATCCCGAGGCGACCGACGTCCGGCGGGTCTGGCCGCCGGAGAAGCACGAGCACGACGCCGTCGCCCAGGTCCCGGAGTACGTCGGGGTGCCGATGACGCTGCCGTACTGGAAGGTCGCGCCGTTCTCCTGGGCGACCACCGGGCGGTAGGAGACCACCTTCGCGGCCGACACGTTGCCGGCGCAGTCCCGGGCTCGCACGCTGTAGCCGTCGAGCTTCATCGAGCCGCCCCCGAACTGGTCGTCGTAGTCGGTGATGCCCGGGTCCGTGAGGGACGTCGCAGAGCTCCACGCCGACCAGTCGCCGATGCCGCCGCCGAACTCGGCGCGGGTGCTGTAGCCGCAGACCCCCGAGGCGTCGGTGGCGCTCCACGCCGCGCGCATGGCGATGCCGCCTGTGCTGGTCGGCCCGTCGGCGTCCGGGAGCATCGTCCCGATCGTGCTGCCGACCACGAAGTCGGCGGTGGCGGGAGTGACCAGGCTCGGTGGCGTCGTGTCGGGAGCGGCCAGCGCGCTGCCCTGCCCGGCAGCCAGGGCCAGGGTGGTGGCAGCGCCGACCAGGGCGATGACGGTTCGTGTGCTCATCAGTGTGTCCTCCGGACCACTCGTGGCTGGTGAGGAGGCGACGCCGGCGCGGGGTCGGCGGTGGAGTGTCCCCCCAGGCGCTCGGGTGAGCTCCTGATCCGACGGTAGAGCGCGAGAGTCCGGCGGGCCATGAGGGGATCGGGTGGAAGAGAACCGCCCACCTGAGATGTATCAGTTCGCCTGCGGCGTGTCCGAGTGGCAAGGGGATCGACAAGCGCTCCCCCGCCCGTGAGACCCTTCGCGCGAGGAGGTGCCCGATGACCGGACGTGAGCTGCTCGAGGTCCTGGAGGCGCAGGAGTCGCGGCTGGTCTTCGACAGGTTCGACGAGCAGACGGCGTGGGAGCTCGGGGTGCTCCTGCGGGGAACCGCACTCACGGCCGGGCTGCCAGTCGCGATGTCGGTCCGCCGCAACGGTCAGCTGCTCTTCCACGCCGCGCTCCCCGGCTCGTCGGCGGACAACGACAGCTGGCTGGGGCGCAAGAGTGCCGTCGTCGACCTCTACGGCCGCTCGTCCCTCCGCGTGGGCGAGCAGTTCCGGGTCGACGGGGGGTCGTTCGACACCCACTCCCGGCTCGACCTGTCCCGGTTCGCGGCACACGGGGGCGCGTTCCCGGTCCTGGTGCGTGGGACCGGTTGCGTCGGCACCGTGGCGGTGTCCGGGCTGCCTCAGCTGGAGGACCACCGGCTTGTCGTCGGGGCCCTCGAGCAGCTGCTGGCCATCAGCGCCTGAGCCGGTCGCCGTCCGGCACCGGCGATGCACCGATCCGGCTATCGACGCGCAGCGGGCACGATGCGCATGTCGCGGACGGCACCGCCGTCGAGGGCGGCCAGGGCCTCCTGGTAGGCCGGCCCGTCGTGGGCAGCCATCGCGGCCTCGACCGATGCGAACTCGATGACCACGGTGCGGGTCAGCTCGCCGGCCTCGTAGGTGTGCACGGGGAGCCCCCGGACCACGAAGGTGCCTCCGGCGCCCTGGAGGGCGGGGCCGGCCAGCTCGGCGTACGCCGCCACCTTGGCCTCGTCGGTGACCTCCTTGTACACAGCG
>JBDTXF010000480.1:0-3022 GCA_040006355.1 Nocardioidaceae bacterium
GCCTGGGCGGCCCTGCCCTGGTAGACCGCAGCGAGGGAGTCGGTGGCCGCGAACCGCCGGTAGTCGGCCTGCAGGGACGTCGAGGCGCCCTGGTAGGCGGCGTACTGGTCGAGGACGCTCTCTGGTCCGTCGGCGTTCATGATCGCGCTGAGCGTGGTGAGGTTGCCGCCCTGCTGGTAGGACTGCGCCACCAGGGCGCCGATCCGGTCGCGCTGGGCGGCGACCGCGTGCCGGGCACGGGATGCGTCGGCCCGGGCGGTGCGGTAGCGCTGCTGGGCCTGGCTGAGCCGCCAGAGCGCCCCGTTGTAGGCCTCCGAGGCCTGCTCGGCCTTTGTGGTGGCCGCGTCGAGCCGCTGGCCGGCGAGCACCATCTGGGTCTGGATCACGGTGACGTCCTGGGCCTTGGCCTCCGCGTGCCGACGGGCCCGCGCGACGTCTTGACGGCTGGGGACGGCGGGGCCGGTGCTGCTGCCCTGACCGTGGCCCTTCGGCGAGGCGGCCTGGTCACCGACGGCGGCCGGGACCACCGACAGTGCGCAGCCCACGCTCACCAGCAGGACGGCCAGCGGGCGCACCGCGCCGCACCGCCTCGACCGCTTCGTCAGCACTGTCGACCCTTTCGTCCGCACCCCGAGCCGCTTCCCTTCGGCTCGAGGTGCTCTGGCGGCGCTGGAGCGCCGGCGCGGTCCCTCTCGTGGACCCACGACCGATCACACCCACGGGCCACCGAGGTGGCACTGCGACAGCACGCTAGTGCTCACGCGCCCCAAAAGGAACAGATTCCCCAAATTTAACTTCCGTCACACGGCGCGGCGGCTTGACAAACTACAAGCTTGTAATTCACGAAGGGCACAGACGGGCGCACAAAAAGGGTCCCGCCCCACTGGGAGGTTGGGGCGGGACCGGTGATGTTGTCCCACTGGGAGGTTGGGACACCATCACCTCAGGAAGCACCTGGCTCGCGTCTCGCAAGAGGGCGGTTGCAGTCATCCTGCAGACCCTCCGCGGCCACTGACAGCCGGTGTCGAGACCCCCCCGGATCTCTCCTCCTGCTGCCCCGAGACTACGGCAACCGGGCCCCGCTCGACAGATGATGGGGACGATGCGTGCAGAGATGGCCCAGACGGGCTATCGCTGCAGACGGCCCCTGCGGACGACCACCGCCGACCCGGCGGTCCTGCTAGCGGCTGGAGGCTCGTTGGTCGAGCGGGATCGAGGCGGTGGAGCTGGTCGGGTGCGAGCCCCGGCCCCGTCTGCCGAACTTCTGCCCGGTCGCCTTCCCGCCCAGCCAGACCGCCAGGATCGCGATGGCCGCGCCGGCGACGTCGTCGGCGATGTAGTGCCAGCCGAAGTACAGCGTGGAGACCACGGTCAGCCCGAAGTAGACCCACATGGCACGCCGGATCCATGCGTGGCGGGCGGTGTACTGGGTGACCAGGGCGAGGGTCAAGATGATGCCGACGTGCAGGGAGGCGAAGCCCGCCACGCTCTGGATGGAGTCGGTCGTGAACGGCGCCTGGAGCACGTCGATGCGCGAGTAGTAGAGCGACTTCTGCATGTCCCCGACACTCGTGTGGTCCAGGTCGGTGTAGAGCCAGAAGTACCAGAACGCCGGTCCGACCGTCGGCAGGATGTAGTAGCTGATCGTGCCGAACGCCCAGGCGAGGCACTGCGCGGTGGCGTACCAGTAGCCGTAGCTGATGTTGCGGGCCCAGACCAGGTAGACGATCAGGGACGCCGGCGAGACCGGCAGGAACAGCAGGTAGACCAGCGCGAGCCCGTGGGCGGCGTACGTCTCGCCGAGCAGCTGGTGGAGCAGCACCGCCGGCTCGTGGCCGAACATCAGCGCCCGGTCGATCGCGTGGAGCTGCGGGTCGTGCAGCGAGTGGTTGACCCGCGGCAGGAAGTTCTTGAGGTTCCGGTAGCTGACGTAGGTGACGTAGAACGTGACCAGCCCGACCACGACGAGCTGGATGCGCTCGCGCGTCCAGTGCTCGCGGATGATCGCCAGGGCCTGGCTGCCGAAGGACCGCAGCGCACGACGGGAGCGCCAGAGCGCCCGCGGGACCACGTCGGCGACGAACGCGCCGAGCACCATCATCGGGAGCCGGAACCACGACGGCCCCAGGGAGCCGTCCGGGTCCTTGAGCCCCTCACCGAGCGCGACGCTGACGATCACGGCCGTCACGCCCATCGCGACAGCCACTCCCACCAGGAGGCTGTAGGCGCGGCGGATCGGCATCGCGACAGTCTATGGGGTTCCCGGGAGGGCAGCGGCCTCCAGCCGCGCCGCCCGGGTGACGTCGAGCACCATCCGCACGTCGTGCCCGACGACCGGGGCGGCGGCGTCCAGCGCTCCGACGGCCGGCACCTCCCCCACCCCGTCCAGGTCGACGGTGAGACGTACGGCGTCGGGGGTGATCCGTGCGGACAGCACCCGGCCGGACAGGGGACCTCGCGGATCCACGCGGAGCGCCGAGCGTCGCAGCGCCACCGCCGCCCCGAGGTGCTCCGCTCCGGCGGCCTGCAGCACCACGCGGGCCGCGTCGCCGTCCAGCACCGTCGCGTAGCCGAGGAACCGCGCCGCCTCGGCGTCGACCGGCGCCCGCCACACCTCGTCGACGGTGCCGGCCTGCACCAGCCGGCCGCCGCGCATCAGCGCGATCCGGTCGGCGACCGCGAAGGCCTCCTCCTGGTCGTGGGTGACCAGCAGGGCGGTGGTGCCGGCGGCGACCAGGATCTCGCGCAGGTCGTGGGCGAGCCGCTCGCGCAGCTCCCGGTCGAGCGCGGACAGCGGCTCGTCGAGCAGCAGCAGCCGCGGGTCGACCGCCAGGGCACGGGCCAGCGCGACCCGCTGCCGCTCCCCTCCGGAGAGACTGGTGGTGCTGCGGTCGCCGAAGCCGGGCAGCCCGACCAGGGCCAGCAGCTCCTCGACCCGACGCGCGACCTCGCGCGAGCCTCTGCGCCGCAGTCGCAGGGCGTAGCCGACGTTGCCCGCCACGGACTGCTGCGGGAACAGCTG
>JBDTXF010000481.1:0-3021 GCA_040006355.1 Nocardioidaceae bacterium
GAGTGCTTGCTGAAGACCTGACCGCCGGTGATGGTGGCGATGTCCTCGAGCTTGTGCAGCCGGCGGTCGCCGAATCCGGGTGCCTTCGTCGCGACCGCCCGGAACACGCCGTTGACGTGGTTGTGCACGAGCATGCTGAGTGCGGAGCCCTCCACGGTCTCGGCGATCACGACCAGCGGACGTGGTGCCCTCATCACCTTGTCCAGCAGGGGCATCAGCTGCTGCACCTTGGTGATCTTCTCGCTGCACAGCAGGATGTAGGGGTCGTCCATCACCGACTCGAGGCTCGCCGGATGCGTGACGAGGTACGGCGAGAGGTAGCCGTTGTCGTACTCGAAGCCCTCGACGAAGTCCACGCTCATGCCGTGCATGGGTGAGTCCTCGACGGTCACGATCCCGGCGTCTCCGACCGCGAACAGTGCCCGGGCGAGCACGGTGCCGACGACCTCGTCGTTGTTGGCCGAGACGGTCGCGACCCGGGCATAGTCAGCCTCGGTCACGACCGGGTGGGCGATCTCGCGGAGCCGCTCGACGAGCTTGGACACCGCGAGGTCGACTCCCCGCTTGACCAGCACGGGGTTGCCACCCTGCTCGATGGCCCGCATGCCCTCGTGCACGATCGCCTGCGCGATCACCGTGGCCGTCGTGGTGCCGTCGCCGACGATGTCGTTGGTCTTGATCGCGGCCTCCTTGACCAGCTGGGCGCCCATGTTCTCGAACGGGTCGCTCAGGTGGATCTCACGGGCGATCGTCACCCCGTCGTTGGTCACCACCGGGGTGCCGGTGATCTTCTCCAGGATGACGTTGCGGCCCTTGGGACCCAGCGTGGACTTCACCGCCTCGGCCAGCTGGTCGACGCCGGACAGCAGCAGTGTCCGGGCGTCCTCGCCGAAACGTAGGTCCTTGGCCATCGGTTCTCCTCGGGTTCGTCGGTCGGTGCGGTGGGTCGTGCCGTGCTCTGCTGCGTGGTGAGGGTCCGTGCCAGGTCAGGGGACGAGGATCGCCCGGCCCCGGACCAGTCCCGCCTCGAGGTCGTGCAGCGCCTGCTGCGCCTCGTCGAGCGGATAGGCCCTGGTGTGCAGGGTGACCTTGCCGGCCTGGGCGAGCACCATCAGCTCCGCGAGCTCGTTGTAGGTCCCGACGATGTTCCCGACGATGTTCCGCTCCGTGGAGATCACATCGAGCGTGGGGACCACCAGCGTGCCGCCGTACCCGATCACGTAGTAGGAGCCACCGGCCCGGGTCATCGCGAAGCCCTCGTTCTCGGCGCCCTCCTCGGCGACGAAGTCGAGCACCACGTCGGCGCCCAGGCCACCGGTCGCGTCCTTGACGGTGTCCACCTGGGTGCCGTCCGCCAGCACGGTGTGGTGGGCTCCGAGCTCGGCGGCCAGCTTGAGCGCGTCGGGGTTGCGGTCGACCACGATGATGTTCGTGGCCGTGAGAGCGCTCAGGCACTGGATCCCGATGTGCCCGAGCCCGCCGGCCCCGACCACGACGGCCGTGGTGCCGGGGTAGAGCAGCGGGATCGCCTTGCGCACCGCGTGGTAGGCCGTGATGCCGGCGTCCGCCAGCGCCGCCACGTCCTGTGGCCGGGTCGACGGGTCGAGCTTGACGCACGCCCGCGCCGAGGTGAGGAGATACTCCGCCATCCCGCCGTCGGTCCCGTCCAGGCCGGGGAAGACGCTCTCCACGCAGTGCATGTCCTGGCCTGCGCGGCACGCGTGACAGAGCCCGCAGGTCGGGGTCGGGTGCAGGATGACCGTGTCGCCCACCGCCACGTTCGTGACGGCCGAGCCGACCTCGTGCACCCAGCCGGCGTTCTCGTGGCCGATCGTGTAGGGCAGCGTCGGGTTCATCGCCGCGTCCCACTGACCGAGGATGATGTGCAGGTCCGTGCGGCACACGCCCGCGCCGCCGACCTTCACCACGACGTCGAGCGGGCCCTTCACGGTGGGCTCGGGCACCTCCTCGACGACGGGCTGCTCGTGGTACCTGTGCAACCGAACGGCCTTCATCGGACCTCCTCCATCTCGCCCAGACCGCGGGTGTCGTAGCGCGAGGCCAGCATGCCGCGGCACATGCTCCCGTTCGCCTCGATGTTGACCCGGGTCAGCCGGGCCTTGCGCAGGTGCAGGGGCAGCGCTTGCGCGCCGACCGCCTCCCCGCTCGTCGCGTCCACGAGCAGTGCAGACGCGTCGTCGGCCGGCAGGGCCAGCTCGGTCCGTCGCTCACGCAGTCGCTGCAGCTCAGGTGACGGAGGCACGTCTCCCAGGCTCATCTCCGCGAGCTCGTCCATCGTTCGCCCGGCGGCGAGGAGAGGGCGGCAGACGCGATCGGTCCCGGCCAGCACCGCCTTGCGGATGAAGCCGACGCGGAGCTCGTCCAGCTCCCCCGCTGCCAGGTCACCGAAGGAGTCGGCAAAACCCGACCTCGCCGCAATGCCCCGGTTGATGGCGTGGGAGGCGAAGTGGTCGTCGAGCACCACCTCGGTCCGACGGACACCTTTCAGCGCGCTCACCGCGTCATAGGCGTCCGCCACCATCAGGAACGCGAAGTTCGGCGCGCAGAAGTACGTCGGCAGCCGGAGCCGCACCTGCACGTCGCCGGAGTCGGACACGGTGCACGACGAGACGAAGCCGAGAGCCGTCACCGGCTCGTCGAGCTCCGGGTCGCGCACCGCGTCCAACGCGGCGAGCACCTGCGCCTGGTCCGTCACACCTTGGCCTCGTGCTCCACCAGCCGGGCGTCGTCCTGGGCGGCAGGCTCACCGTCTCCCGCGAGCTGGAGCTCGGCGGGCACGTCGATCCCGTAGAGCTTGGCCGCATTCAGGCCGAGGATCTTCTTCTTCGTGTCGACGTTGACCCGTGGGTAGTCGGAGTAGGTGTCGTCCGGGTAGTCCCAGTCGACGAAGCCCTCGATCTGCCACTTCGGTTCCCAGATGTTGTAGTCGCTGCCGAAGGTCATCTTGTCCTCGCCGACCCAGAACAGCAGCTCGCCCATCACCTTCGCGAAGAACTTCGG
>JBDTXF010000482.1:0-3017 GCA_040006355.1 Nocardioidaceae bacterium
GCTGGGACGTGAAGGACCAGGTCAGCCATCTCGCCTTCTTCGACGAGACCGCCACGCTGTCCGCGGTGGACCCGGACGCGTTCCTGCGTGCGGCCGAGGACCTGGTGGAGCTCGGCGAGGACTTCACCGAGCACGTCGCGCGGCTGCACCACCACGATCCCGGGCCCCAGCTGCTCGCCTGGTTCACCGATGCGCGGCGGACGCTGCTGTCCACCTTCGCTGCGCTCGACGCAGCCACCACGCTGCCGTGGTTCGGACCGCCGATGAGCGCGGCCAGCTCCGTGACCGCCCGGCTGATGGAGACCTGGGCGCACGGCCAGGACGTGGCCGACGCGCTGGGTGTCGTGCGCGAGCCCACCCACCGGCTGCGGCACGTCGCCCACATCGGCGTCTCCACGATCGGCTGGAGCTTCCGGCTCCGCGGGCTGGAGCCGCCCACGACGGCGGTCCGGGTGGAGCTCGTCGCACCCGACGGCTCGTCATGGACGTGGGGCCCCGAGGACGCCACCGAGCGGGTCACCGGGACGGCCGAGGACTTCTGCCTGCTCGTGACCCAGCGCCGGCACCGCGACGACCTGCGGCTGCGCACCGGTGGCCCGACGATGGCGGGATACCTCGAGGTGGCCCAGGCGTTCGCGGGACCTCCCGGCCCGGGTCGCGCCCGGCTGGGCGCAGGGCAGACGTGAGCACCGCGGAGCGCGGCAGCCGCCCGGTGCGGATCGCGAACTGCTCGGGCTTCTACGGCGACCTGACCCGGGCCGCGAAGGACATGGTCGAAGGTGGCCCCATCGACGTCCTCACCGGCGACTACCTGGCCGAGCTCACCATGCTGATCCTGTGGAAGACGAGGCGGCGCGACCCGGCTGCCGGCTACGCCCGGACCTTCCTGACCCAGGCCGAGCAGGTCCTCGGGACCTGCCTGGACCGCGGCATCACGATCGTCACCGACGCGGGTGGGCTCAACCCGCTGGGTCTCGGCGAGGCGGTCGCGTCGCTGGCGACCAGGCTCGGGCTGTCGCCCAGGATCGCGTGCCTGACCGGCGACGACCTCGTCGACCGGCTGCCGGCGCTGCGCCGCGACGGCCACGCCTTCGCCCACCTGGACACCGGCCTGACGCTCGACGAGCGCGGCGTCGAGCCGATCACCGCCAACGCCTACCTCGGCGGCTGGGGGATCGCCGCCGCCCTGGAGGCCGGTGCCGACGTCGTCGTCACGCCACGGGTCACCGATGCTTCCCTGGTCGTCGGTCCGGCCGCCTGGTGGCACGGCTGGGCTCGCACCGACTGGGACCGGCTGGCGGGCGCCGTCGCCGCGGGTCACGTGATCGAGTGCGGACCGCAGGCCTGCGGCGGCAACTACGCGTTCCTCGAGGAGGTGGTGGACCGCCGCTACCCCGGGTTCCCGATCGCGGAGGTCGCGGCCAACGGGGACAGCGTGATCACCAAGCACCCCGGCACCGGGGGCGTCGTGTCGACGGGCACGGTGACCGCCCAGCTGCTCTACGAGATCGCTGAGCCGGCCTACGTCAACCCCGACGTGGTCTCCCACTTCGAGACCATCGACCTGACCCAGCAGGGACCTGACCGGGTGCTGATGACGGGGAGCACGGGGGAGGCGCCGCCCCCGACCCTCAAGGTGGCGATGAACTTCCTCGGCGGCTACCGCAACACGATGACGCTGGTGCTGACCGGTCTCGACATCGACGAGAAGGCTGCGTGGGCGCGCGCCGAGCTGTTCGAGCTGCTCGGTGGCGAGGACGTGTTCGACGAGGTCGACGTGCGCCTGCTGCGCTTCGACCACCCCGATGCGGAGACCAACGCCGGGGCCACCGCCCACCTGCAGGTGAGCGTGAAGGACCAGGACGAGGCACTGGTCGGCCGGGCGTTCTCGGGTGCGGTGACCGCGCTGGCCCTCGGCGGCTATGCCGGCTTCCACATCACCACCCCACCGACCCCGGCGAGCTCCTACGGCGTCTACTGGCCGACCCTGGTGCCGCGCGACCTGGTCGAGCAGCGGCTGGTGCTGTGGGACGGTCGGGAGCTCGCCGTCGAGCACAGTCCTGTCGAGCACAGTCCTGTCGAGGACCGGCCGCTCGCCTCGGAGCCGGTCGCACCTGCGGCTCGGCCTCCGGACGGTCCCACCGTGGTCGCGCCGCTGGGCCGGATCGCGGGCGGCCGGTCGGGTGACAAGGGCGGCAACGCCAACGTCGGGCTGTGGGCCCGCACGGCTGATGAGTTCACCTGGCTGCGCGCGGCCCTGACCGTGGACCGCTTCCGGGAGCTGGTCCCCGAGACAGCCGGCCTCGTCGTACGCCGTCACGAGCTGCCGCGGCTGCGCGCCCTGAACTTCGTGGTGGTCGGGCTGCTCGGTGAGGGGGTGGCCTCGGCGACGCGTCCGGACCCGCAGGCCAAGGGGCTCGCGGAGTACGTCCGCTCGCGGTCGCTGCCCATCCCGGTCTCGCTGCTGGACGCGCAGGGGGCCTCCTGAGCGCCGACCCGGCGCGTCTGCAGGGCTCGGGGGCGCTGACCCGGCCCGTCTGCAGGGCTCAGGGGCGCTGACCCGGCCCGTCTGCAGGGCCCGCGGGTGCTGCGGAGCAGGACGTGAGCGGTCAGCGCGCAGCCTCGAGCTGGGCATCGCGCAAGGTCGGGTGTGTGCCGGCGTAGGTCAGCCGGACGTCACCGGGGTCGTGGAACATCAGCTGCCAGCCGGTCATCGACGGGGTGATCCGCCAGCGCCGGGCACGGTGGTCGGTGCCGGTGTAGGTCTCGTGATGGTTGTCGAAGACGATCGGGCCGCGCTGCGTCGGGCGCGCAAGCGTGTGCTGACGCGGGGCTGTCTGACTGTTCATGGTGCCTCTCCCGTCACGGGTGTGCTTGTCGCCGAGGAGGAGCCGACCCACGTCCACCTGATACACCGAGGGCGCCACGAGCAGCGCCCGAAAGAACTCTCCCCACCCCGATAGTCCGTGACCGAACGCAGGTTTCCCACCCTGGAAAACCTGCGTTCGGTCACGGAC
>JBDTXF010000483.1:0-3011 GCA_040006355.1 Nocardioidaceae bacterium
GGATGCAGCCGGGGGTGAGGACACCCGAGGGCAGCAGGTGGGTGGCGAACTTCTCCCCGTCCACCACGATCGTGTGGCCGGCGTTGTTGCCGCCCTGGTAGCGCACGCAGTAGTCGATCGACGGACCGAGCAGGTCCGTCGCCTTGCCCTTGCCCTCGTCGCCCCACTGGGCTCCGAGGACCACGATCGCGGGCATCTGGGCACCTCTCCTCATGGGCCGGGCGCCGGTGCGCCGTCCGGTCAGGACTGCCTCACACATGCAAAGGAGCCCCGGACGCGCAACAGCATCGGGGCTCTTGCGACCCAACGTTAGCAGAGCGGCGCGCCGTGCCGTCGCGGTAGCCTCCGCCTCGTGGAGCCGCTGCTGATGATCACGAACCCGGACGCCGGAGGCGCGGCCGCGGAGAGCCTCGGGCGTGCCCTGGACGTGCTGCGGGCGGCGGTCGACGTCGAGGTGACCCGCACCGCGAACCCCGGCGAGCTCGACGGGGTGCTGCACCGGCGCGGCGGCCGGCGGATCGTGGTGGCCGGCGGCGACGGCACCCTGCACGCGGTCGTGTCCGCCCTCCATCGCCGGAACGAGCTCGCGGACGCCGTGATCGGGCTGGTGCCGCTGGGCACCGGCAACGACTTCGCCCGCGGGGCGGGCATCCCCCTGGACCCTGCGCTGGCCTCCCGGCTGGTGATCGGCGGGACGGTCCGCCCGGTCGACCTGATCGTCGACGGGCTCGGCGAGGTGGTGGTGAACAACGTGCACGTGGGCGTCGGCGCCCAGGCCGCCCGCGACGCCCGTCCGCTGAAGAAGGTGTTCGGCCGGTTCGGCTACGTCCTCGGGGCGATGAAGGCCTCGGTGAAGCCACCGTTCCTGCGCCTGCGCGTGCAGGTCGACGAGCACGTGGTGGCCGACTTCGCCCACCCGATCCTGATGGTGGCGATCGGCAACGGCTCCCGGGTCGGTGGGGGCGCCCGGATCACCCCGGAGGCGGAGCCCACCGACGGCAAGATGGACGTGATGGTGTCGTTCTCGACCTCGATGCGAGCCAAGGCGGGCTACGCCGTGCGGTTTCGGATGGGCACCCACCACGAGCGCTCCGACGTGCTCTACCTGCGGGCAGAGTCGGTGACGCTGTCCGGCCAGCCGTTCTACTGCAGCGCCGACGGGGAGCTCTACGGCCCGGAGCGCAACCACAGCTGGCGCATCGAGCCCGGCGCGTTCCGGATGCCGCTGCCCGACCTACCCGCCTAGAGCCGGCCTAGAGCCAGCCGCGGCGGGCCGCCTCGGCGCCGGCCTGGAAGCGGGACTCGGCGCCGAGCCCGTCGAGCAGATCCGCGATCCGGCGGCGGACCGTGCGCACGCTGATCCCCAGAGCCCGGCCGATCTGCTCGTCCTTGGCCCCGCCCGCGAGAAGGCGGACCAGCACCCGCCGGCTGGTGGTGCTCTCCTCGGACCGGTCCTGCTCGAGGGCAGGCACCACCATGGCTCGATCCCACAGTCCCTCGAACATCAGGGCCAGCGAGGCCACGATCGACGGCTGCCGCAGGACCAGGCGGTGCTCGTCCTGCACCCCGAACCGCTCGCCGATCAGGGCTGCCGCCGTGCCGAGGACGGCCAGCCGGGTCGGCACCTCGCTCAGCACCCGCACGTGCTCCCCCGCGTCGGCCCGGGACCGGATCAGCTCGGGTGCCCGCTCCAGCACCGCCGCGGGATAGATCGCCCGGGACCGCCGCCCCGAGCCCAGCAGGTCGATCACCCAGTCGTCGATCTCGTGCACCGCCGAGACGTTCCACGGGTCCGGCCGCAGCCAGAGCAGGTCCCCGCTCGAGGCCGCCGACAGGCTGCGGATCAGCTGCGCGAGGTCACCGCCGCGCAGCACCTCCACCGGCATCGGCTCGCCCCGCGGGGCGGAGGCGGCGAGATGGTCGGCATGCAGCGAGGGCAGCAGGCCGCGCACCGCGTCCAGCTGGTCCGCGCGGCTGTGCACGCGCCGGGTCTCCTCGAGGAGCAGCCGGCCCAGCGCCTCCTGCGGCGGTCGGGCCACCACCTGCTCGTCGCGCAGCTCGACCATGCCGACGCCGGCGAAGCGCTGCATCTGCTCGCGGAACTCGCCGGCCGGCAGCCCCGCGAGGCCCGCGAGCACGGCCATCGGGCTCCCGGAGTTGCGCAGCACCAGTCGGTAGAGGCTCTCCTGGCGGGCACTGAAACCGAGCACGCCGAGGGGGGACAGGTCCAGGGACGACGACGAGCTCAGCGACATGATGGCATGTTAGTGACAGTGGCTGGAATAGGCCACGTCAACCTGTCAATCATCTGAGAGAGTGTCTCCAGCGGTCGGCCACGGGGTTCCATCGGGGGATGGGGACTCCCGTGGCCGTCTTCTAGAACGAGGCGTCGGACACGCTGCAGGGGACGGGTCCGGCGCCTCGTCCCTGCCCGGGACGACAGGCCCCGTCCTACAAGCCCAGGGCGTCGGCGGCGGCGGGGCTGCTGTCGCGGAGGAACGCGGCGCAGCGGTCCGCCTCGGCGGTCTCCCCGATCCTGGTCGCGGCGAGGCTGAGCGTCGCGAGGGCGCGCAGGAAGCCGCGGTTGGGCACGTGCTCCCAGGGGACCGGACCGTTGCCCTTCCAGCCGTTGCGGCGCAGCTGGTCCAGGCTGCGGTGGTAGCCGACCCGGGCGTAGGCGTAGGCCGCCACCTCGCCGACGTCGTCGGTGGCGGCCGCGAGCGCATGCTCGGCCAGGGTGGCCCAGGCCACCGGGGACTCCGGGTGCGAGCGCACCACGTCGACGACGGGCGTCCCCGCATCCAGCTCGGCCGCCGCCGGGTCGACGGGCAGCAGGGTCGGCGGCGGACCCGCCATCAGGTCACCGAACGTCATCGGGCCGAGAGGCTGGTGCCGGTGCTGGCGAGGTTGCTGCACGCCTCCACGACGCGGGCCGCCATCCCGGCCTCGCCCGCCTTGCCCCAGGCACGCGGGTCGTACATCTTCTTGTTGCCGACCTCGCCGTCGACCTT
>JBDTXF010000484.1:0-3009 GCA_040006355.1 Nocardioidaceae bacterium
TGGACCTGTTCGACGCTTTCGGCTCCCGGGAGAAGACGCTGCACGCCAATCTCGGAGGGCACACCGGCGTCCCGGCCTTCGAGGCGGACGCCTCCGCCCGGTTCTTCGCCCGGCATCTGAGCTAGCCGACGGTCGGCCCCACCGTCACGCAGACGGCAGACAGCAGGCGGGGTCGACCGGCATGCACCTGCTCGCCCATGGGCATGTGCGGTGTTCCGGTTGGCCGCCGCATTCAACCAACAGGTCAGTCATCTGGACGTGGCAGCATGGAGACATGGACGCGCGCTTCCTTGACTTGGCCGATCCGGCGTGTGACGTCACCTCGGCTCGCGTGCATGCAGCTCGAGAAGCCGACTGGTACGTCGAGACCACCTACGGCTGGGGAGTTCTACGGTATGCCGAAGCCAGTGCTCTGCTCACCGACCGGCGGTTCAGACAGGGCAACGCGCGCTGGCCCGAGCAGAACGGCGTTCATGATGGTCCCTTTGTCACCTGGTGGCAGGAGGTCCTGCTGAGCCTCGATGGCCCCGATCACGCGCGCTTGAGGCGGCTGCTGATGCCGGCTTTCCGGCGGCGCTCGATCGAAACCATGCAGCCAGCCTTCCAGGCGCTCGCGAGCCAGTTGGTCGATGACTTCGCGTCTCGGGGCCGAGTGGAGTTCGTCTCGGAGTTCGCCGAGCCCTACGCTGCACGGATCCTCTGCGTGCTGTTGGGGCTGCCCACCAACGAGTGGGCCCAGGTTGCGCGCTGGGCCCACGATCTGGGCAAGTCCTTCGGGACCAACCTTCGCGAGGATCTACCCCGCATCGAGACGGCGCTCGCGGGGCTGACGACGTACGTCGATGAGGTGGTCCGTGACCGCGCCGCACATCCCCGGGAGGATCTGGTGACGACGTTGCTGCGAGCCCACGAGGGCGACGCTCGGTTGACGCGGCGCGAGCTCTCGGTGTCATTGGTGTTCCTGGCCTTCGCCGGCATGGAGACCACACGCAACCAGCTGGGCCTGGCGCTGCAGACGTTGCTGGCGCACCCGGACCAATGGCGACTGCTCGGCGAGCATCCAGAGCTGGGGCAAGCGGCCGTCGAGGAGGTCATGCGGGTCAACCCGACCGTGACGTGGGTGACCCGCGAGGCGATCGAGGACGTCGAGCTCAACGGCTTGCACATCCCGGCCGGCGGAATCGTGCAAGTGCTCTCGCACGCCGCCGGCACCGATCCGCGAGCGGTGGCCTCGCCGGCGTTCGACGTGACCCGCGCCGGGGATCGTCCGCCGCACCTGGGTTTCGGCGGCGGAGTCCACCATTGTCTGGGCCACTTCGTCGCCCGCACCGACATGGCGGTTGCGCTTCCGTTGCTCGCCCGGCGGATGCCCGACGCTGCACCGGACGGCCTCGGCCGTTGGCTGCCCGTCTCGGGTAACACCGGCGCGCTGGAGTTCCCGATCCGGTTCACACCCACCCCGGCGCCGTACTCCGACGAGGCGCAGCCGGGCCCTCGCTGAGCTTTGCTGTTCGAAAGCCTCACTCACAAGCTTCTCGCGGATGGGCCTGTTCAGACTCGGAGTGGCCGCGTGTCACACGACGTGCAGACACCTCCGATCACCCTGAGGCACTCAGTGACCAGGTCACTGACAGCGGGATCTCCCGGTGGCAGGTGAGCTTGATCTCCTTCCCGGGAGCGCGAAGATCTGCACAAGGTGGCCATCAACCTGGTCAGCAACGCAGGTCCGAGGTGGTGTGCCGTGACGTACCTCAGCTGTCGTTGCGGCTGGTCCAGAGACGAAACGGAGCCATCGGGTCGTCGGTGGTGACGTGGGTCGAGGGCAGGTTCCGCTCCGAGGCCGGCTTGGTGTACTCGTCGTAGAACGTCGCCAGCGTCATGTAGCGACCACCGTCCTCGTAGTGCCTATCCTCTTGGTCTCGGCTGGCCGCGTAGTAGACCTGCTCTGGGGCCGCGTAGTAGAGGGCGCCCAGGCACATCGGGCATGGGTAGGCGGTGACGTAGACGTCGCAGCCCTTCAGGTCGGTCCGTCCGGCCGTGGCGAGCTCGCGGATCGCGGTGATCTCGGCGTGGGCGCTGACGTCGCCGGTCTGGGAGACCTGGTTGGTGGCCTCGTGAAGGACCATTCCGGTCTTCCGGTCGACGACGACGCATGCGAACGGCTTGCCGCCTGCTTCGACGTTTGTCAGGGCCAGGTCGACAGCGCGTTGCGTGAACGTCGAGGTGGTGTCGTTCTCCGCCATGGATCTCCTGTCAGTGAAGGTGTCGTCGCCACCCTAGGCCTTAGGGATCACGGGTTGGGGTGACACCTGGCCCGGCCAGCCTCCGTGCGGTCGCGGGTCACGAGAGGCAGTCTCTGGCTTGCTGAGATCGAGAGAACGGGAAGCCATCCGGTGACCCACGAAGACATTGTGTGCGACCGTCGTGTCCGGTTGATCGAGTACGCCTTCACGATCGACAACGCGGCCGAGGCCTGTCGGGTCTTCGGTGTCTCCAGGAAGACCTACTACTACTACTACTGGTGAACAAGGGCCGAGCGGTACGACCTCGGGGATGGTCAAGGTGCTGGGCCGGCACAACCACGGAACCGCCAGTCAGCGGCTCGCGGCACTGGCCTCGTTGACCGGCTCTCCGGAATCAGCATGGGCGGGGCGTTCGGTTCCTTGGCCGCCTCCTGCGGCTTTGAGCCCCGAGCAGCAGACCGACGCCTGCTGGATCGTGATCACCGACGACGGTCGCTACCTCTACGCTGCGCAACTTCGGTGGCGGCACCATCTCCGACTACATCGCGGACTGCGCCCAAGGCGGGCCCGTTTCTGTCATCTGTGTTCCACCCACGGCGTAGGATCGGCCTATGGCGGATGAGGAGCCGAGCGGGCCGTCGTCGCGTCTGACGGCGCGGGGCGCGGCGACGCGAGGGCGCATCGTGTCGGCGGCGGCCGACCTGATGTACGCCCAGGGCGTCGCCGGCACCAGCCTCGCCGACGTGATGGCGGCCAGCGGCACCGG
>JBDTXF010000485.1:0-3004 GCA_040006355.1 Nocardioidaceae bacterium
GGCGGGGGGTGGGGGTGGGGCAGGAAAAAGCCGCCGCGGGCGTCACCGGGTCGGGGCGTCCCCGGGGTTGTGCGGCCGTGACGTGCGCCGCCGACGGCGCTTGGTGGCGATCAGGCTCTCCTGGAGGTCGCGGAGCGGTTCGCCGGCGTCGTCGAGGTGGTGCCGCTGCCACTCCCCGGCGGAGTCGAGCCACCACGAGGACGTGGCGTCGTCGAACGCCAGGTCGAGCACCCGCCCGATCTCCTCGGCCTGCCCCTCCCCCGGGAGCCGCACGAGGCACTCCACGCGGCGGTCGAGGTTGCGGTGCATCAGGTCCGCGGAGCCGATCCAGACCGCCGGGGTCCCGCCGTTCTCGAACCAGAACACCCGGCTGTGCTCGAGGAACCGGCCGAGGATCGAGCGCACCCGCATCGTCTCCGACAGCCCTCGTACGCCGGGGCGCGCGGCGCAGATGCCGCGGGTCAGCAGATCAACGGGGACCCCGGCCATCGAGGCGCGGTAGAGCTCGTCGATCACCGCCTCGTCGACGAGCGAGTTGGCCTTGATCCGGATCCGGGCCGGCGCACCTGCCCGGTGGTGCTCGACCTCGCCGCGGATCAGGTCGATGATCCCGGTGCGGGCGGTGTCGGGGGCGACCAGGAGGTTCTCATACGACGCGTTGCGCGAGAATCCCGACAGGTTGTTGAACAGGTGCGCGACGTCCTCGCCGATGCCCTCGTCGGCGGTCAGCAGACCGTAGTCCTCATACATCCGGGCGGTCTTGGGGTTGTAGTTCCCGGTGCCGATGTGGACGTAGCGGCGGATGCCCTCGGGCTCGTCCCGGACCACCATCGCGGTCTTGCAGTGCGTCTTGAGCCCGACCAGCCCGTAGACGACGTGGCAGCCGGCGTGCTCGAGCTTGCGGGCCCACTTGATGTTGGCGGACTCGTCGAAGCGGGCCTTGATCTCGACCAGCACCAGGACCTGCTTGCCGGCGTCGGCAGCGTCGATGAGCGCCTCGATGATCGGGGAGTCGCCGGAGGTGCGGTAGAGCGTCTGCTTGATCGCCAGCACGTGCGGGTCGTCGGCGGCCTGCTCGAGGAAGCGCTGCACCGAGGTGGAGAACGAGTCGTAGGGGTGGTGCAGCAGCACGTCGTTGCGCTGCAGGGCCGCGAAGACGTCGACGGGGGACGCCGACTCGACCTCGGCGAGCCGGGTGTGCGTCGAGGGCACGAAGGCGGGGTACTTCAGCTCGGCCCGGTCCAGGTCGGCGATGTCGTGCAGGCCGGTCAGGTCCAGCGGCCCCGGCAGTCGGACCAGCTCGCCCTCGTCGACGTCGAGCTCGGTCATCAGCAGGTCGAGGATGTGCTCGTCGATGGACTCCTCGACCTCGAGCCGCACCGGCGGCCCGAAGCGGCGTCGCAGCAGCTCCTTCTCCAGGGCGGCCAGCAGGTTCTCGGCGTCGTCCTCCTCGACCTCGAGGTCCTCGTTGCGGGTGACCCGGAAGGTGTGGACCTCGAGCACCTCCATGCCGGGGAAGAGTCGCTTGAGGTGCTCGCCGATGACGTCCTCGAGCGGCACGAAGCGCTGGTTGCCGACGGGCACGAACCGCGCGAAGATCGGCGGCACCTTGACCCGGGCGAAGTGCTCCTTGCCGGTCATCGGGTTGCGCACCAGCACCGCGATGTTCAGCGAGAGCCCGGAGATGTAGGGGAACGGGTGCGCCGGGTCGACGGCGAGCGGGGTCAGGACGGGGAAGACCCGCTCCTTGAACAGCTTCTTGCACTTCCTCTGCTCGTCGCGGGTCAGCTCGTCCCAGCGCACCAGCTCGATGCCCTCCTCGGTGAGCGAGGGCACGATCTCGTCGCGGAACAGGTTGGCCTGGCGCTCCATCAGCGCCGAGGTGGTGCTCCAGATCTGCTCGAGGACCTCCCGCGGCATCAGCCCCGACGCGGCGGGTACGGCGACCCCGGCCGCGATCCGCCGCTTGAGGCCGGCGACCCGCACCATGAAGAACTCGTCGAGGTTCGAGGCGAAGATGGCCAGGAACCGGACCCGCTCCAGCAGCGGAAGACCCGGGTCCTCGGCGAGCTCGAGCACGCGGGTGTTGAACCGCAGCCAGGACAGCTCCCGGTCCAGGAACCGGTCCGGCAGCAGGTCGTGCGCGGAGGCGTCGTACGGCGGCTCGATGTCGAAGGTCTCGGACGGGACAGCGCGGAGGTCCGTGGGTCCGTCCTCGGTCGACCCGCCGGTGTGGGTGGCGATCGAGCTGCTCGAGGCTGAGTCTGCTGTCATGGGTCCCATCGTGGCACCACCAGGTGAACCATGGGTCCCACTCGTGCTACCGACCGGTAGTTTGCGGGCATGACACAGCTGACGGCCCGGGTCGAGGAACGGGTGCTCCGACGGCTGATGCGGCTCCCGCGCCCCGTCGTACGCCGGCTGGCCGGTCGCCCCGTGGTGCTCGACGGCCAGGTGCTCGACCCCGAGACGCAGTGGCTGCTGCGCCTGCAGAGGCTCACCCGCGACCCCGGGCTGAGCGGCTCCTCGATCCCGGACATCCGCAGGGCGGCGCGGCGCCAGACCCGTCTCGCGGGCGGCCGGCAGCCGATCGGGGCGGTCCGCGACCTCGAGGTCCCGGGGGCCGAGGGGCCGCTGCGTGCCCGGCTCTACACCCCGCGCTCCCGGGTGGGCGCCACCGGCCGGTCGCCGCTGCTGTTCTTCGTCCACGGCGGCGGGATGGTGTTCGGGGACCTGGACACCCATGACGCCACCTGCCGGCTGCTCGCCGAGCGGGCCGACACCCTGGTGCTCGCCGTCGACTACCGGCTGGCCCCCGAGCACCCGTTCCCGGCTGCCGTGGACGACTGCTGGGCGGCGTTCCAGTGGGTGTCCGAGCACGCCGGGTCCCTGGGTGCCGACCCCGAGCGCGTCGCGGTCGGCGGCGACTCGGCCGGCGGCACGCTGTCGGCGGCGACCGCGGTGAAGGCCGCCGAGGCGGGGGTCCCGCTGCGGTTCCAGCTGC
>JBDTXF010000486.1:0-3002 GCA_040006355.1 Nocardioidaceae bacterium
CAACCCCGCCGACTCGGCGCATCTGCACGTCTCAACCCCGGCGACATGCTGGTCGAGACCTGCGAACGCGCCGACTCGGCGGGGTTGAGACCTGCAGACGGGCCGGGTGGGCAGGGTCAGGTGGTGACGGTGACCATCCGCTGGGTGGCGCGGGTGAGGACCACGTAGAGCGTCGACCGGCCCGTCGTCGACTCGGCCTCGATCTCGTCGGGGGTCACCACCACGATGCCGTCGAACTCCAGGCCCTTGGTGTCCAGGCCGGTGAGCACCGCGAGACGTGCCAGCGTGCCACCGGAGGCGGCCTCGGCAAGATCGGTCCAGCCGTCCAGCCACCCCTGCACCTGCGCACGCCGGGCCGCTGGTACGACGATCCCGACCGTGCCTTCCACGGCCGCGACCGTCTCGGTCACCGCCGCACGGACACCGTCGCGCAGGTCGACGACGGTCCGCTCCTCGGGGACGACCCCGGTCTCGCGCACGGCGTGGGCGAGGTCGGCGTCGAGGCCGACGCGCTCGGCGTACCGCGCTGCGAAGTCGTAGATCTCCAAGCTGTTGCGGTAGTTCGTCGAGAGGTGGAACTCGTGGCGCGGCTTGTCGCCGAGCGCCTCGTCGCGGGCGCGGGACGCCTCGGCCGGCACCGGCCACGAGGACTGGGCCGGGTCGCCGACGACGGTCCAGGTCGCGGAGCGCCCGCGACGCCCGACCATCCGCCACTGCATCGGGGTGAGATCCTGGGCCTCGTCGATGAGCACGTGGGCGTAGAAGTCGTCCTCCGTGCGCGTCGAGGGGCGCGGGCCGGTCGGGAACTCGCGGTCGGTGACCGTGGAGACCTCCGGCACGCTCTCGTCGAACAGGTGCGCCAGCGGGTCCGCGTCGTCGTCGCGGTCACCGCGCTGCCGGCGCTCGGGCACGTCGCCGACGAGGAAGCGGAGCTCGTCGAGCAGCGGCACGTCCTGCACCGTCCAGTCGTCGGGGGTGACGCGATACTCCAGGGGCTCGCGCACCGGTCCCCACGACTGCGACAGCAGCTGCTGCTGCTCTGGGGTCAGCAGCCCCTCGGACACCCGGCGCAGCACCTCTGGGTCGCGCAGCCACGCCAGCACCTCGGTGGCGTCGAGCGGAGGCCACCAGGCCAGGGCGAAGTCGACGAAGGCGGCGGTGCCGAGCATCTGGTCGTTGAACTCGTCGCGGCCGCGGGACCGCCCGCGCTCGCCGCGCACCTGGCGCCACATGGCGTCGAGCAGCGTGGACGCGACTCGGGGCACCTGGCGGTTGCGGCGGCCCTGGGAGAGCAGCTGGCGCCGTAGCCGGCCCAGCTCGCGTGGGGACAGCACGAGGTTGTCGTCGCGGTAGAACACCCGCAGCTCGTGGGGTGCGTCAGGCACCGCCACCCGCGCCGTACGCCGCAGCAGCTCGGCCATCCGCGCCGAGCCCTTCACGTCCGCGACGGCCGGGGGGTCGTGGCGGAACGCTCGGATGCCGTCGACGACCTCTCCGAGCGAGCGCAGCGCGACGGCGGTCTCGCCCAGCGACGGAAGCACCCGCTCGATGTAGCGCATGAAGACACCGGACGGCCCGATGATCAGGACCCCGCCGCTCTCGTAGCGCCGGCGGTCGGTGTAGAGCAGGTAGGCCGCGCGGTGCAGCGCCACGACCGTCTTGCCGGTGCCCGGCCCCCCGGAGATCAGCACCACGCCCTTGCTGGGAGCCCGGATCGCCTTGTCCTGCTCGGCCTGGATGGTGGCCACGATGGAGTGCATGGTGCGGTCGCGGGCCCGGGAGAGCTGCGCCATCAGTGCGCCCTCGCCGACCACTACGAGGTCGCTGTCGGCCCGGGCGTCCAGCAGGTCGTCCTCGACGGCGACGACGGTGCTGCCCGAGCAGCGCAGGACCCGACGGCGGACGACGCCCTGGGGGTCGGCGGCGGTCGCCTGGTAGAACACCGCGGCCGCGGGGGCCCGCCAGTCGATCAGCAGCGTGTCGCGCTGCTCGTCGCGGAGCCCGATGCGGCCGATGTAGCGGGGCTTCTCCCCCGGGGTCCGCACAGGGTCGAGGTCCAAGCGCCCGAAGACCAGCCCCTCGTGGGCGGCGTTGAGGGCGGCGATCCGCTTGGCGGCCTGGAACACCATCGCGTCGCGCTCGACGAGGCCGCCCTCGTGCCCGAGGTGCGCGCGCCCGTGCCCCTCGGTGGCGAGCGCCTGGGCGTTCCTCGTGGAACGGTCGAGCTGCTCATAGACGCCGTCGACGAACTCCTGCTCCTGCGCGATCTCCTGCTGCGCCACCGCGTCGTGGGGCGAGCCGACCCCCGACGGGACCTGGTCAACGGACAAGCTTCGGCTCCTGGATGCGGGGTCAGAACCAACGATCGGGTGGCGATGGCAAGTGAACAACATTACCCCGCCCCGGTTCTCATCGCTCCGCCTGCCCTCCCGGCGTACGACCTACGCCGCGTCGGTGTCCGCACCCGCCGCACGGCTGGAGCGCTCCCGAGCCGGGCCCGGACCGGTCACGCGGTCACTGTCGCTGGTAGACCGCGACCCCGAGCCGGGCAGAGACATCCAGATGGGTCGCGCGGACGACCACCACGTGCGTCCGACCGGCCACCAGCACCGGCCCCGACTCGACCAGCCCCGCGGGGTCCCGGCGGATCACCTCGCCGTCGATGCTGAGCACGACCGCCCCCCGCAGGTCCGGTGGGCTCACCCAGACCAGCAGCTGCGTCGTGGGGCTCGGTTCCACGGAGACCCGGAGCAGGCCGCTGCCCGGCGTCGACTCCTCGCTGGTGAGGTAGCCGTAGTCCACCCCGCCGACCCGCACGACCGCCTGGAGCTGGTGGTCGACGAGCTGGGGCGGGACGACGACGAGGCTGTCGTCCGGGGGCGGCCGGACGGGGACCGGGTCAGGGGCGAGCCGCGGCAGCACGGCGACGACCGCGACCAGTGCCACCAGGGCGCACCCGGCGAGGGCCGTCATGAGGCTTCCTCCGAGCCCTCGCACGAGCC
>JBDTXF010000487.1:0-2996 GCA_040006355.1 Nocardioidaceae bacterium
ATGCCGGTCATGTTCTCCTGCGGCAGGTAGCTGTCGCCGTTGAAGACGTTCACGTCCTCCTCACTGGTGGCCTTGTACATGTCGCCACCGCCCACCGGGTTCTTCGGGATGTCCACGGAGACCAGGTAGTCACCGGGGGCGATGTCCTGGGTCGCCCCGCCGGGAAGCGGGGCGTACTGCTCCAGGCCCGAGGTGTTGCGGGGGTCGGACGGCGGGAACTGCTCCACGTTGGTGGTGGCGAAGGCGTAGTTGCCGTTCACGGTCTGGGACGCGTTTCCGGGCGTCTGGTCGCTGGGGGCGATCTGCACGCCCTGCATCGGGGCCTCCACGCAGAGTCGGTCCGGGTTGGCGAAGTCGGGCAGCGCCTGCTGGTCGGTGAGCGGGTCGCCGAGGTAGTCACGGGCCGTGCAGCCGCGCGGTGCCGCCCACTCCTCAGAGGTGTAGGACTCGCTGAGCTCGGGCCCCTTGACCAGGGCGCCACGGTCTGTCGCCGGGTTGTCGACCATGGCGTCGGGTGCCGCCCCGGGGCTGGCGTCGGGCACCTGCAACGGCACGATCTCGTGGCCCTGGCGGCACTCGTTGGCCTTCGCGGCGTCCGAGGTGGCCGTGCAGGCGACGGGAGCGTAGAGGTGCACCTTCACGTGCGGGATGCCGGGCTGGTAGCCCTCGGAGACCGCGTCCGCGGGGTCGAGCTCGTTGCGGGTGGTGTCGTAGCTGACGGTGCCGGCGATGCCGCCGTTGGCCGCGCCGGCATAGGGCTTGACCCCCCAGTCGACGGTGCCGCCCAGGCCGATGATCGGCAGGAAGTCGAGGTCGACGAGCCCGCCGAGCCTGGTGGTCGGCTTGGTCTCGTTCCCGGTCTGGTAGGTGATCCCGGTGGTGCGGTAGCGGGTGTTGAACGCCTCCAGCACCAGCCACTTGCCCATCGGGTAGGTCTCGCGGATGTCGTAGGCGCCGCTGGTGTCGGTGGACGAGGTGTTCGTGGCCTGGTCCATCAGCGTGTTGTCCCGCTCGCGGACCGTGAGTGGGAACTGGGGCACGCCGGTCTCCCCGGGGTCGCGCTTGCCGTTCTCGTTGCTGTCGATGAAGACGTGGCCGTGGATGTGGGTGAACCAGCCGACGAGCATCTTGTTGCCCACATCGGAGAGGCCGCCGTCGGTGACGTCGACGTTGAAGCTCCACAGGATGTAGTCCTGGTCGTCGTCCCACAAGGTGAGCTGGTAGGAGCCGTCCGGGACGTTCTTGATGTCGAAGGAGCCGTCCGCGGCCCCCCGACCGACGTAGACCGCGGCGTCGCCGGCGCCGAGGTCGGACAGCGCCACCCAGGGGCTCTTGATCGGGGCGTCGATGTTCGCGCCGGCGAAGCCGGTCTCCGGGACGGTCTGACCGTTCTGGCCGCCGACGTAGGGCAGGCCGGCGACGGCGACACCCTTGATCTCGCCCTTCGGCGGGTTCGTGGCCGGGACCTTCAGTGCCTTGGTGGCGACGAAGCCGAACTGCACGCTGGCGACGAGCTCGCCGCCCTTGGTCTGCTCGGTGTCGAAGCCGGTGGCGCCCTCCTGGCTCCAGATGTCGTGGTCGTGACCACCCTCGAGGGTCGTGGTCTGCACCCACTGGAAGGTCTGTCCCGCGGCGGGGACCGGCGGTGTGACAGTGGCAGCCATCCGGTTCGGGCCCATGTTCGGGATGATGATGTGGCCGTCGCGGTCGCTGACGCAGCGGCCGGTCGAGGCCGCGGCGTCGACCCTCGGGTGGCCGGCGGCGTCGAACAGGATGGGGCGATCGCCGTTGGGCCGGGCCGGGCCGTGGCGGTAGACCGTGCAGAGCGCGTTGCCGTAGTAGTCGGTGCTCACGGTGCCGAAGACGTCGCTGAGGTGGGCGGTGAAGCCCCGCAGGCCCTGCTCGGCGTCGACCTCGTAGGTGCCGTCCACGGGGGCCGAGTCGTTGAAGACGTCGATGCGAAGGGTGGACAGCGGCAGCGGCGTCGGGTCGAGATCCACGGTGACCTTCTTGGTCCCGCCGTCGACCGCGAAGTGCTGGCCGCCGATCTTGAAGTCGTCGGAGGTGACCGAGATCAGGTACTTGCCGCCCGGCAGGCTGTCGAGCGTCTTGCTGTCGCTCAGGTCGCCCTGGTCACCCTGCGCGACGATCTCGGCCAGGCCCGAGGTGGGCCGGGTCGAGGGCCAGGGGCAGCTGTCCGCGTAGTTCGGGTCGTTGCTGCCGCCGGGGGCCCGTTTGGGCAGGCAGGAGCCGGTCAGCGGCTGCGCGGCGGTGCCGGGGTCACCGGTGTCGTCCTTGTTGATGATCCACTTGTACGACGAGATGGCATCGCCCTTGTGCACCAACCCCGACGCCTGGCCGACGCTGCGCGCCGCCTGCACGTGCAGGGAGATGCCTCCCGGGGCGGCAGCCGCCGGCGTCACCGCCTCGCTGGGTGCGGCCGCGATGGTGGCCATCGCGGGCAGCATCGCGGAGACGACGGCACCGACGAGAAGAGCCTTGAACGACGACGTGAGAGCTCTGGTGACCCGCATGGCCCCTCCTATGGATCGCACGACACACCCTGCGGTGGGTCTGCGGCGAGAGTGCCGTGCCAGCACCCGACGACGACGATCCGTGGCCCGACTGTCAGCGATCCATCACCGGTCCGTCACGGCGCCGAGGGTGAGTCGTGGGACGATCGTCATCATCGGAGAGCCGACTGTCATCGTCTCGTCATCCACAGAGGGCGGTTTGAGCCATATGTCCTGGTTTGCCATAGCCCAAGGGGGGACTGTGAGTGCCGTTCGGGTGGTCACGAGCGCACGGACGAACAGGGCGCACGTCCGAGGTGACTACCGCGACGGGTCGTCGACCATCTCGACGGGCTTCGCCTCCGGACCTCGCAATGTCAAGATGAGGCATTCGGTCTATGGCGAACGCGCGTCGCGCACGTCACCATGAGGGCAGTGGGGTAGAAGGACCCGCCGTCGACGGGTCGTGGAAGATCCGGTCGC
>JBDTXF010000488.1:0-2985 GCA_040006355.1 Nocardioidaceae bacterium
GGCTGGTCCTCGTCGACGCGCATGATGCCGTAGCCGAGGTCGTTGTCCTTGCCGAGGATGTTCGTGTAGGTGTGGTGCTGCACGTTGTGAGCACGCTTCCACTGCTCGGGCGGCGACGCGTGGTCCCAGTCCCACGTGGTCGAGTGGATCTTCGGGTCGCGCATCCAGTCCCACTGCCCGTGCAAGACGTTGTGCCCGATCTCCATGTTGTCCAGGACCTTGGCCAGCGTCAGGCAGGCGGTCCCCAGCACCCACGCCGAGCGCCTGGAGCTGGCCATGAGCAGAGCCCGACCAGCGAGCTCGAGCTTGCGCTGGGCGGTGATGACCGAGCGGATGTACGCCGCGTCCCGCTCGCCGCGGCTCTCGAGCACGGCCCGCTGGATGGTGTCGAGCTCCCGGCCCAGCTCCTCCACGTCCCCGGCGGTCAGCCCGGCCACCTGGCTGTCGGGCTTGTTCTGCAGAGCTGTCATCGTTCGGCAGTGCCCGACGCCGTCGGTCCCATGCCTGGGGCAGGCGTCACGGCTTCACTGGTGATGGGCAGCGGGTGCTGGGTGCTCGAGGAAGAACCGCACCATCTCTGCTGAGGCATTCGGTCCCTGTGGGTCCGTGTAGGACCCAGCCGGACTGCCACCGCTCCAGGCGTGCGCGGCTCCGTGGATGGTCCACAGCTCGGCCACGACATCGCCGGCGCTGTCGCAGTGGACGCTGTGGTCGTAGCGATGACCATCGGCCTGGCCGGTGTGTGACGTGGTCGCTGCCCGCCGGTCCGCCCCGCGGCCGCGGATGCCCGCGACCTCGAGACGGGCGGCGATCAGCCTGTCGGCGTTGACCGGTGCGACGGTCGTGTCACGGTCGCCGTGGAAGACGATCAGGGGCCTGTTCCCGGCTGCCCCTGGCGACCCGACGCCCCGCATGGCCGCGAACGCGGAAGGGACGTCGTGCGCGGTCCCGAAGGCGAGCCCGCTGTGCACCCCGACCGCGGCGTAGACATCCGGGTAGGTGGCCGCCATGACTGCTGCCATGGCGCCGCCCGCGGAGAGTCCGGCGACGAACACCCGCCCCGGGTCGACGGCGTGGGCGGCCATCACCTGGCGAGTGATGCCTGCCAGGATCGCAGGCTCACCGGCACCGCGCCGCTGGTCACCGGGCCGGAACCAGTTCCAGTAGCGACCCGTGTTGGCGACCCTCGACTGCTCCGGATAGGCGACCAGGAACCTGTGCTGTTCCGCCAGGTCGTTCATGCGCGTTCCGGCGGCGAAGTCCTGGGCGTCCTGCCCTCCGCCGTGAAGCATCACGACGAGAGGCATCGGCCCGTGGGCGTCACCGATCGGCACGTAGAGGTCGTAGGTCCGTGATCCGAACTCGTCGGTGTAGGTCAGGTGGTGCGTCTGGCCCCCGGACGCCTTGGGCGTCGTCGCGACACCAGGCGAGCGGAGAGCTCGCAGTGGGCGCCTGCTGGGCAGAGCCCGCGTGGATCGCTGCTGGAGCAGCGTCGTCGCCTCGGTCAGCCGACCGGTCCGGGTCAGCCGGAGCACTTCGGCCATGGAGGTGATGTCGGGGCGCATGTGAGGGGGTCCTTCCCG
This sequence comes from Nocardioidaceae bacterium, assembly GCA_040006355.1. GTDB lineage: Bacteria > Actinomycetota > Actinomycetes > Propionibacteriales > Nocardioidaceae > Nocardioides_B. Next base: position 1,584 of record JBDTXF010000488.1, read on the forward strand.
CTGATGGGTTGGTCGTGTCCCGCGACGTCGTTGCCGCGTGACACCTGGGTATCGACCTGTGTGGAGGTCGCAGGGTTCTACAGGGTCCTGGCTGCGAGGGCCGCCTTGACCGCCCGAGGGGCCCGGAAGGCTCCGAGGACCTCGACCGACGCGATCGTCGCGAGGGCGAGCTCAGGGGACACGTCGTCGGCGATCGTCGCGAGCCCCAGGACTCTGAGGTCGACCATGCGACCGGCGTCGCGGAGCTCTTCGAGCTCGCGGCGACCATAGTGCTGGGTGCCGAGTGTGAGTGCCCTGCGCACCACCGTCTTGGCCAGTGAGTCCGATCTCGTCTCGAGCTGACGCCGGATCGCCGTCCGGATGAAGTCTGTGCGGTTGGCGTAGAAGCCCTCGTCCACCAGCAGATCGATCTGGCCGAGGTCGACCAGCCCGATGTTGACGGTGATCTTCTCGCTTCGATCCATCTCAGCCATCCGACCCCTCCGACCTGACGCTGCGCCCTCTCATGGTGATCCTGTCACCATCCCACGGGATGGTCAACGGCTGAGGGGAGGTCATCGTTCGCACCCGGTCGCGGGTCCTGCGAGCGGAGCCGGAGAGATAGCGTGGGCCCATGCGCCGCACCGCAGACGCCGTCGTCATCGGCGCTGGAGTCATCGGATGTTCAGTTGCTCACGCCCTGGCCGGCTCCGGCCGTTCGGTGCTGGTGGTCGATCGCCACCCGGGCCCTGGCCAGGGGTCGACCAGTGCCTCCTCGGCGATCGTTCGCTTCAACTACTCGACCCTGGCCGGGGTGGCGACCGCTTGGGAGGCGCACTGGTCCTGGTTGGACTGGGAGGGGTTCCTCGGTGGCCCTGACGAGGATGGGTCGCTCGCGAGGTTCTGGCGAACGGGATCGCTGTGCCTCGATGCGCCGGCCCACGACCCGGCCAAGGTGCTGCGGCTCTTCGACCAGGTGGGGGTGCCCTACGACGTGCTCAGCCCGCAGGAGATCCGGCGGGCATACCCGTGGCTGGACCCCGCGCGTCACTACCCCCCGAAGCCGGTCGACAGCGACGCATTCTGGGACGAGCCGTCCGGAGACATCGGTGGCTACGTCACGCCCGACTCGGGGTTCGTCGACGATCCCTCGTTCGCCGCGCACAATCTGGCGACGGCCGCCGTACGGCGTGGAGTGCGGTTCCTGTTCCGCGCCACGGTGTCAGGGATCCGGCGCCGAGGCGACCGGGTGTCGGGGGTCGAGCTGAGCGACGGGACCGTGGTCGACGCGCCTGTGGTGGTCAACGTCTCCGGGCCGGCCTCCAGCCACGTCAACGACCTGGCGGAGGTGGGTGGGGATTTCGCGGTCCGGACCCGACCGCTGCGGGTGGAGACGCACTCGGTGCCGGCCCCGCCGGGGTTC
>JBDTXF010000489.1:0-2981 GCA_040006355.1 Nocardioidaceae bacterium
TCGGGACCGTCTTGTCGACGCGGTGCTGGTAGTAGAGGTCGATGTGGTCGACGCCGAGCCGCTGCAGCGAGGCGTCGCAGGCGGAGCGGACGTAGTCCGGGCTGCCGTTGATGCCGAGCCGGGTGCCGTCCTCCTTGCGCTCGTTGCCGAACTTGGTGGCGAGCTGGACCTCGTCCCTGCGGCCCGAGATGGCCTTGCCGACGAGCCTCTCGTTCGTGAAGGGGCCGTACATGTCGGCGGTGTCCAGAAAGCTCACGCCGAGGTCGAGCGCCCGGTGGATGGTGTCGATGCCCTGCTGCTCGTCGGCGGTGCCGTAGAACTCCGACATCCCCATGCAGCCGAGGCCCATCGTGGACACGGTCAGGGAGGAGGTGGAGCCGAGCACACGGGTGCCCAGGCTGGTCGAGGTGGGGTGATCTGTCATGCCTCCAGTCTGTCCTACCACTGGTAGGGCAGGAACTTCCCGTCGAAGGTGATCACCACCCGGTCCCCGGCCTCGCCCTCGACCTTCCTGGCGTCGATCCGGAGGTTGGTCGCGCTCATGACCCCGTCGCACCGCCGAGACGGTCCACAGCAGCGGAGCGTCCAGGTGGCCGAGCGTGCCTGCGTCTTGTCCATCCGCAGACGCCAGCGGTGCAAGGAGAGCCCGGTCAGTGGAAGCGTCGCCCGCTGACCTTCTCCGAGATGCCCTCGCGGTCCAGCAGCTGGGTCAGCCCGCCGTTCCAGAACGAGAAGCCGGCGCCGGTGATCATCGCGAGGTCCAGGTCCTCGGGCGCCGCGACGACGCCCTCGTCGAGCATCAGCCGGGCCTCCTCTGCCAGCGCCTCCAGCACCCGTGAGCGTACGTCGGACCCGCTCAGCGCGGTGCCGTCGGCAGGGGCCGCGAAGATCTCGGCCACCTCGGGGTCGATGGTGAAGTCGGGCAGGTAGACACTCGTCCTCCCCGACGCCACCAGCTCCCGCAGATGCGGCGAGACGTAGAACCGGTCGGGGAACGCGCCGGCCAGCGTCTCGCTGTTGTGCAGCGCGATCGCCGGACCGACCAGGGACAGCAGGAAGAACGGCGGCATCGGGGCGACCCCGGCGAACGCCGCGTCGGCCACCACCAGCGGGGTGCCCTCGTCGACGATCCTGCCGACCTCGCCCATGAACCGGCCGAGCAGCCGGTTGACGATGAACGACGGGCTGTCCTGGACCAGGATCGAGGTCTTCTTCAGGGCCTTGCCGGTGCCGAACGCAGTTGCCAGCGTCGCGTCGTCGGTCAGCTCTCCCCGGACGATCTCCAGCAGCGGCATCACCGCGACCGGGTTGAAGAAGTGGAAGCCCACCACCCGCTCGGGGTGCTCGAGGTCGGCGGCCATCTCGGTGATCGACAGCGAGGAGGTGTTGGTCGCCAGCACGCACGAGGGCGAGACCACCGCCTCGACATCCGCGAACACCACCTTCTTCACCGCCATCTCCTCGAAGACGGCCTCGATGACGAAGTCGGCATCGCGCAGAGCGGACGCCTTCGCGGCGTCGTCGGCAGCACCCGAGACCAGGGCCTTGAGCCGGTTGGCCTTGTCGGGGGACACCCGGCCCTTCCCGAGCAGCTTGTCGACCTCGGCGTGCACGTAGCCGACGCCCTTGTCGACACGCGCCTGGTCGAGGTCGGTGAGCACGACGGGCACCCCGAGCCGGCGAACGAAGAGCAGCGCGAGCTGGCTGGCCATCAGCCCCGCACCGACGATGCCGACCTTGGTCACCGGTCGGGCCAGCGACCGGTCGGGGGCACCGGCGGGACGCTTGGCGCGCTTCTGGACCAGGTCGAAGGCGTAGAGGCTGGCGGTCAGCTCCGGGGTCATGATCAGGTCGGCCAGCGCCTCGTCCTCGGCGGCGAACCCCTCGTCGCGCGTGGCGGTGCGGGCGCCGGCGATCAGGTCGAGCGCGCGGTACGCCGCAGGGGAGGCCCCACCGGTCCTGGAGTCCGCGATGCCGCGGCCCTGGGCGACCGCGTCGTCCCACGCCTGGCCGCGGTCCGGCTCGGGACGCTCGGGGACGATCTCGCCGGTGAGCACGCGGGCAGCCCAGAGCAGCGACTGCTCGAGGAAGTCGGCGCCCTGGAACTCGGCGTCCGCGACACCCAGCCCGAAGGCCGCATGGCCGGTGAGCGTCCTGCCCTGGTTGAGCGGGTTCTCGACGACCAGCCGGACCGCGGTGGCCGCGCCGACGAGGTTCGGCAGCAGGTAGGCGCCGCCCCAGCCGGGCACCAGCCCGAGCATCACCTCGGGAGTGCCGAGCGCGGGGGCGGAGTCCTGGACCGTGCGGTAGGTGCAGTGCAGCGCGACCTCGAGGCCGCCCCCGAGGGCGAGGCCGTTGACGAACCCGAAGGTCGGCACGCCGGCCTCGCCGAGCTTGCGGAACACGCTGTGGCCCAGCCGGGCGATCAGCAGGGCGTCGTCGCGGCCGCTCAGACCTGTCATCGCGGACAGGTCGGCGCCGGCGGCGAGGATGAACGGCTTCCCGGTCACCCCGACCGCAGCGACGTCGTCGCGGTCGAGAGCCGCGTCGAGAGCGGCGTTCAGGGAGGCCAGAGAGCGCGGCCCGAAGGTGTTGGGCCGGGTGTGGTCCAAGCCGTTGTCGAGGGTGACCAGCACCATCGTGCCGGCACCCAGCGGCAGCGCGACGTCGCGTGAGATGGCCTTGGTGACCACCTCGTCCCCGGCGAGCGTCACGCCTCGGTCGAGCATCTCCTGGAGCTCGGTCGTCGTCGTCATCAGGCCACCTCTCCCTTCGAGCCGGTGTGGTGGGGGTTCTCCCAGATCACGGTGCCGCCCATCCCGATGCCGATGCACATCGTGGTGATCCCGTAGCGGACCTCGGGGTGCTCCTCGAACTGCCGGGCCAGCTGGGTCATCAGGCGGACTCCGGAGGAGGCCAGCGGGTGCCCGATCGCGATGGCACCGCCGTTGGGGTTCACCCGGAGGTCGTCGTCGGCGATG
>JBDTXF010000490.1:0-2979 GCA_040006355.1 Nocardioidaceae bacterium
GACGGACGATGGCGTGACGGACGAGGGCGCAGCGGACGACGAGCCGGTGGTGTCTTCACCGGAGGAGAACAAGCCGCAGCCGGACAGGGTCAGGGCCCCCGCGCCGAGGAGCACGCCCCAGCGTGCCGTGGCCCGTGCGGCCCGCTGCCGAGCGCCGAGGGGATGGCAGTCTGTGGCCGCGTGCATGGTGGGCTCCCCTGCGTCGGTGTGGATGCCAGCGCCCGCCGCGCCACCGATCAGGGGACCCGGCAGCGGCGTCGCGGATGAGTATGACGGCAGGTCGCTTCGTCCGGTCAGCCGGGTCGGCTCAGGCGAGCCAGGACACCAGCGCGGTGTGCACCTCGGGGTGGTTGAGCAGATCGAAGTGTCCCCCCTTGACGTGCAGCACGTCGGCGCCGGGGAACATCTCTCGTCCCCGACGGGGTCGCCCGGTGGCCGACGGGTAGCGGACCATCATGTCGCCGAAGGCCTCGCTGACAGGGTGTCGACGCGAGTCCGCCAGCGTCGCGGCCACCAGGTGGTAGCGCGCGTGGGGGAGGTTCTGCACGTCAGGCGCCAGGCCGGAGCGCAGGTCGAGGATCCCCACCGAGCGGTACTCCAGGATCCGTCCGAAGGGTGCCGACTCGGGCAGCCGGCTCAGGGCTTTGGCGCCCAGCGCGACGCCGCGCTCCAGCGGCGCCCCGAGGTGCGGGGTGCCGAGCGTGACGACATCGGTGACGAGGTGGTTCCAGCCGGTCCGGCCGCGTGCCGCGGCGTCGGTGACGACGGCGCAGGCGGCGCGCATGATGAGGCCCCCCATCGAGTGGCCGACCAGGGCGATCCGGCGGACCTCGGTGGGCCAGCTCTCGACGAGACGGTCGAGGAGCGAGGCGAGGGCGACGCCGTTCACGGCCACCGGCAGCCCAGTGTTGGCCCGCAGGTAGACCGGCGTCCACGAGGTCTCGGCGGCCAACCGGTCGCCATAGCTTCCCCCGGTCGCCTGGGCCCGGTGATGCCAGTGCCGCTCGTGCTCCCCGAGCCCGTGCAGGAAGATGACGAGGTCACCGGTGGCGTCGGGGAACGCCGCCTCCAGTGCGTCGTCGCGGACCGGGACGTCGACGCCTCGGTCGCGCACCGCGAGCTCGATCGCGAGCGGGGACTGCTGCTCGACCAGCCGGTCCCCCATCAGGCCGTTGACCGCGGAGACCACCGTCCGGCCGCGGGTGCTGTCGTCGATGAGAGCGCCGTATCCACGACGGTCGGCCTCGCGCAGGCCGCGGCTGGTGGCGCGGAGACCGGCGCCGATCCCGGCGTACACCGCCGAGGAGGCCCTGTCGTGGATCTCCTCGACGACCCTCGAGGAACCGGAGGTCGCCCGGTGGGTGACGCCGTAGACCCGCTCGGCCACCGCACCGTGCACGTCCCGGACGGTGCCGAGCAGCAGCTCGTCGGCCGCGTCGCTGGCGATCGCCAGCGCTCCGAGCACGCTGGCCCGCGGTCGGACCGGGTCCTTGCCGCCCCGTCTGCGGGGAGGTGGGGAGGTGCTCATCGCGTCAGTGTGGGGACGTACTCCGGGTATGTCAACGACCTGGTCACCGGCTGCGACCGTGTCGCACCCGGTGACCTCCGGGTCGGCTCAGGCGTTCGTGGGCTCGGCGTCAGCCGTCTCGTCGGCGTCGGCGGGCACGTCGGCGGCAGCGGTCTCGTCGGCGTCGGCCTCGGTCTCGGCGGCGGCGTCGGCGATGGTGCCGTCCGGCTGGAGGTTCTTCAGCTCGACGTGGTTGCCGGACTCGTCGGTGACCTCGGCGGTCTCGACGATCGTGGCCAGGGCCTTGCCTCGGACGACCTCGGAGACCATCTCGGGGATGTGGTTGTGCTCGACCATGTGGGAGATGAACTCCTGCGGGTTCTGGCCGGACTGCTGCGCCCGCTGCATCAGGTGCGCCTGCAGCTCACCCTCGTTGACGCCGATCTCCTCGGCCTTGGCGACCTGGTCGAGGACGAACTGGGCGGCGACCGCGTCCCGGACCCGCTTCTCCAGGTCGGCCTCGAACTCGTCGACGGTCTGCTCCTCGGAGTCGAGGTACTGCTCCATGCTCATGCCGGCGAAGCCGAGCTGCTGCTCGATCTGCTCCTTGCGAGCGGTCAGCTCGGACTCCACGACGCCCTCGGGGAGGGGTACGTCGACCAGGTCGAGGAGCTTCTCCAGCACCGCGTCGCGGGCGGCGGCGGCCTGCTCGAGGCGCTTGCCGCGCGAGAGCCGGGTGCGGACGTCCTCGGTCAGCTCGTCCACGGTGTCGAACTCGGACGCGGTCTGCGCGAAGTCGTCGTCGAGCTCGGGGAGCTCCTGCTCCTTGACGGACTCGACCTTGACCTCCACCTCGACGTCCTCGCCGACCTGGTCGCCCCCGACCAGCTGGGAGGTGAACGTGGCGGCGTCGCCGGCGGACAGGCCGGTGAGCGCCTCGTCGAGGCCCTCGAGCATGCCGCCCTTGCCGACCTGGTAGCTCATGCCGGTCACCTCGGCCCCGTCGATGACCTCGCCGTCCTTGCGGGCGACCAGGTCGATCACCACGAAGTCACCGTCGGCAGCGGCGCGCTCGACCTCGGAGAGGCTGGCGAAGCGCTCCCGGAGCGCCTGGACCTGCTCCTCGACGTCCTCGTCGGTCACGACCAGGTCGTCCACGGAGACCTCGAGGCCGGCATAGTCCGGCAGGGTGATCTCGGGACGGATGTCGACCTCGGCGGTGAACTCGAGCGTCTCGTTGTCCTCGAACCGGGTGATGTCGATCTCGGGCTGGGCCAGCGGCTCGAGCTCGTTGGCCTGCAGCGCCTCGACGTAGAGCTTGGGGAGCGCCTCGTTGATCGCCTCGTCGAGCACGGCGCCGCGGCCGACCTGGCGGTCGATCACCATCGGCGGCACCTTGCCGCGGCGGAACCCCGGCACGTTGATCTGCTGGGCGATCTTCTTGTACGCCGCGTCGAGGCTCGGCTTGAGCT
>JBDTXF010000491.1:0-2969 GCA_040006355.1 Nocardioidaceae bacterium
CAAGAAAACCTAGTGCTGGTAGGTGCCGTGCAGGATCGCTCGCGCAGCGGTCTTGAAGGCGAGGTTGAACGACACGACCGCGGGCGTCGCGTCGCTGTCCACCCCGAGCCGCTCCTCGGTCACCGCGTGCACGACGAAGTAGTAGCGGTGCACCTGGTCCCCCTGCGGCGGGGCGGCGCCGGCGAAGTCCAGGCTGCCCACGTCGTTGCGACACATGAACGCTCCGCCGGGCAGCTCGGCGCCCGCTGCGCCGGCGCCCGTCGCCAGGCTGGTCGTCTCGGTGGGCAGGTCGACCAGCACCCAGTGCCAGAAGCCCGACGGGGTCGGGGCGTCCGGGTCGAAGCAGGTCACCGTGAAGCTCTTCGTGCCCTCCGGGGCGCCGGACCAGCTCAGCTGCGGGGACGTGTTGCCGCCGTCACCCACCTGGTCCTGCGACAGGGGCTGCCCGTCCTGGACGTCGTCGCTGGTGACCGTGAAGGACGGCACGGACGGCAGCAGGTCGTAGGGATCCGGGCTGACGGGGCGGTCGAGACTCATCTGTTCTCCTCCTGAGCAGGCGGCGGTGGACAGGCCCGAGGCTAGCGCGGCGTTCCGCCCATCGGTCCGGTGCGGACGGCGCGGACGGGGCGGGGAGAATGCTCTCCATGACCGACCCGCGCCTCGACGCCCTGCTCGCCCGCATCACCCCGCTCGCCCCCCGGTCGATGGCAGACGCCCGGGACCGACAGGCCCAGCTGACCAAGCCCGTCGGCGCGCTGGGGGCGCTCGAGGACCTGTCGGTGCAGCTGTGCGGCATCAGCGGCCAGTGCCCCCCGCCTGCGATGGTCCGCCCAGTGGTCGCGGTCTTCGCCGGCGACCACGGGGTGCACGCCCAGGGAGTGACGCCGTGGCCGCAGGAGGTCACCGCCTCGATGGTCGAGAACATCCGTGCCGGCGGTGCCGCGGTCAACGTGCTGGCCCGTCAGGCCGGCGCCGACGTGCGCATCGTGGACATGGGCGTGGCCACCGACCTGGCGCCCGGTCCCGACCTGATCGACCACAGGGTCCGCGGCGGTACGTCGGACCTGGCGACCGGCCCCGCGATGAGCGCCGATGAGGCCGTCCAGGCGGTGCTCTCGGGCGCTGCGGTGGCCGAGCAGCTCGTCGGGGAGGGGTACGACTGCCTGCTCACCGGCGACATGGGCATCGCCAACACCACGCCCTCGGCCGCTCTCGTCGCGGCACTGACCGGGACGGACCCGGCCGAGGTCACCGGTCGCGGCACGGGCGTGGACGACCCGACGCTGGCCCGCAAGGTCGTGGTGGTCACCGCCGCCCTGGCCGCCCGGCCTGTGACCGGTGACGCCGTCGAGACGCTGGCGTCCCTGGGTGGCTTCGAGCACGCCGGCATCGTTGGCTTCGTGCTGGGCGCCGCGGCGCTGCGGGTGCCGGTGGTCCTGGACGGCGTGATCGCCGGGTCCGCGGCCCTGGTCGCGGCCGCCCTGGCCCCTGAGGCCGTCGGCTACTGCATCGCCGGTCACCGCAGCGTCGAGCCGGGTCACGTGGTCGCGCTCGCACAGCTCGGCCTGCGGCCGCTCGTGGACCTCGGCCTGCGCCTGGGTGAGGGGACCGGTGCCGTGCTGTCCTTCCCGATCATCGAGGCCTCCGGTGCCGTGCTGCGCGAGATGGCCACCTTCGACTCGGCCGGGGTCGCCCGCAAGGAGGATGGGTGAGTGACTTCCCGCCGTACCCGTCGGGGCTGCGGTTGCAGGGCCGACGGGTCCTGGTGGTCGGCGGCGGCCACGTCGCCCAGCGACGAGTGCCGCGGCTGCTGGCCGCGGGTGCCGAGGTCGTCGTCGTCTCGCCCGTGACCACCCCTGCGGTCGAGGGGCTGGTGCGGGCGGGGGAGATCACCTGGGTCGAGCGCGGCTACCAGGACGTCGACCTCGACGAGGCGTGGTACGTCATCGCCGCCACCGACGACCCCGCCGTCAACGAACGAGTCAGCGCAGAGGCAGAGAGGCGCCGGGTGTTCTGCGTGCGGGCCGACGACGCCCGCGAGGCGACCGCGTGGACGCCTGCGGTCGGGCGGCACGCCGGGGTGACGGTGGCGGTGCTCGGCAACCGGGAGCCGCGTCGCTCGGCCGGGGTCCGCGACGCCATCATCACCGCCCTGCGCGACGGTGCCATCGTGGCGCCCCACGACGACGACCGGGCGCCCGGTGTGGTGCTGGTCGGCGGCGGGCCGGGCGACCCGGAGCTGGTCACCGTCGCGGCCCGGCGCGCGCTGAGCGAGGCCGACGTGGTGGTCGCAGACCGGCTGGCGCCGCGTGAGCTGCTCGACGAGCTGTCGCCCGACGTCGAGCTGATCGACGTCGCCAAGCTGCCCCGCGGCCGCGCCGCCGCGCAGGAGGAGATCAACCGGGTGATCGTCGACCGGGCCCTGGCCGGCAAGCGGGTGGTCCGGTTCAAGGGCGGGGACTCGTTCGTCTACGGCCGCGGCTACGAGGAGGCGCTGGCGTGCGAGGAGGCCGGCGTCCCGTGGACGGTGATCCCCGGCCTGACCAGCGCGATCTCGGTCCCGGCGGTGGCCGGCATCCCGGTCACCCATCGCGGTGTCGCTCACGAGTTCACGGTGATCTCCGGCCACCTCCCACCCGATCACGCCGACTCGCTGGTGGAGTGGGACGCGGTCGCCCGGCTGCGCGGCACGGTCGTGCTGCTGATGGCGGTGCAGAACCTCCCGCTGATCGCGGCCCGCCTGGTCGCCGGAGGCCGCGACCCCGGGACGCCCGTGGCGGTGATCTCCCAGGGGACGATGCCGGGGGAGCGGACCCTGCTCTCCACGCTCGGCTCCATCGGTGAGGACATCGCCCGGGAGGCGGTGCGCCCTCCCGCGATCGTGGTCGTCGGCGACGTCGTCGCGGTGGCGAACCCGCACCGCTACCCCCCACCCGCGGATAGTCCGTGACCAGACGCAGGTTCTGGGG
>JBDTXF010000492.1:0-2952 GCA_040006355.1 Nocardioidaceae bacterium
GGCAGGCGTCGTCGAGGGTGGTCATCGCCAGCCGCGGGATCGCGCTCTCGTCGACCCCCAGCTCGCGCAGGCCGCGGGGCACGCCGACGTCGTCGGCCAGCTCGCGGACGTGGACGGCCAGCATCTCGGCAGCATCGGAGGCGGGGACCCCGTCGACCTGCAGGCCCGCCGACCGGGCCAGCTCGACGAACCGCTCCGGGCTCTCCTGGGCGTTGTAGCGGATCACGTGCGGCAACAGCACGCCGTTGACCACCCCGTGCGGGGCGTCGAGCAGCCCGCCGACCTGGTGGCTCATCGCGTGCGTGGCGCCGAGGATCGCGTTGGTGAACGCGAGGCCCGCGTTGAGGCTCGCCTGCGCCATCTTGGAGCGGGCAGTCTCCTCGCGGGGCTCGAGGATGGTGGTGCGCAGGTGGGCGCAGACCAGGCCGACGGCGTTCAGTGCGTGGATGTCGGCGAGCGGGTTGTGCGCCAGGGACACGAAGGCCTCGATGCCGTGGGTAAGCGCGTCGAGCCCGGTCGCGGCGTTGAGCCACTCGGGCATCGTCATCAGCAGCCGCGGGTCGGTGATCGAGACGTCCGGGACCAGGGCACGCCCCATGATCGTGATCTTCACCGAGCGTGCGGTGTCCGAGACGATGCAGAACTGCGACACGTCGGCGCCGGTGCCCGAGGTGCTCGGGATCATCAGCAGCGGTGGGATCGGCTTGTCGACGCGGTCGACGCCCGCGTAGTCCAGGATGCTGCCGCCGTTGCCGGACAGGATCGCCACGCCCTTGGCGGCGTCGATGCACGAGCCGCCGCCCAGGGCGATGATCACGTCACAGCCGCGCTCGACGTACACCTCGTAGGCTGCGTGGATCTCGTGGTCCTTCGGGTTCGGCGTGACGGCGCTCCACACCACCGGGTCGAGCCGGGACTCCCGCAGGTGACCGAGCAGCTCCTCGCACCAGCCCGCCTCGATGATGCCCGGGTCGGTGACGACCAGCGGACGCCGGGCGCCGAGCCGGGCCGCCGAGAAGCCGGCCTCGCCCAGCGAGCCGATGCCGAACACGACCTCGGGCGCGTGGAACTTGACCAGCGGAGCCGGGGCCGGCGCCCGGGGCAGGTCGGGATCAGCGATCGACGTCACTGTGCCTCCCGTCACGTTGCGGCCACGCTACACGCGGCCCGGGTGAGGAGGAACGGGGCGTGTGCGGACGGCGCCTGGCCACACGAGCGCCCGTGCAGGCGAACCCAGGCCGTGGAGCGGGCCGGCGGACCGACCCGCAGAGGGGCACCCACCTGACCGGACGGGTAGGTGCACAGGGGTGGCCAGCGGCTTGACTGAGCCTAGGTCAGGCAACCCCCAGGAGGACCCATGAAGACCACTGCTGCCGTCGTCGTCGAGGCGGGCAAACCCATCGAGATCGAGGAGCTGGACCTCGACGGACCGAGGGAGGGCGAGGTCCTGATCCGCTACACGCACGCGGGCCTGTGCCACTCCGACGTGCACGTCGCGCACGGTGACCTCGAGGCCAGGCTGCCGATGGTGCTCGGGCACGAGGGCGCCGGGATCATCGAGGAGGTCGGGCCGGGCGTCACCCGGGTCAAGGTGGGCGACCACGTGGTCTGCTCCTTCATCCCCAACTGCGGGACCTGTCGCTACTGCGCCAGCGGCCAGCAGTCGATCTGCGACATGGGCGCCACCATCTTGGAGGGCTACCTGCCCGGCGAGCGCTTCCCGTTCACCGGGCCGCGCGGCGACTACGGCGCGATGTGCATGCTGGGCACCTTCAGCCAGTGGGGTGTGATCCACCAGAACTCGGCCGTCAAGGTCGACGACGACCTGCCCCTGGACAAGGCCGTGCTCGTCGGCTGCGGAGTCCCGACCGGCTGGGGCGCTGCGGTCAACACCGCCAACGTGCGTCCTGGCCAGACCGTGATGGTCTCCGGGATCGGCGGCATCGGCATCAACGCCGTGCAGGGCGCTCGCTATGCGGGCGCGAAGTACGTCGTGGCGGTCGACCCGCTGGAGAACAAGCGCGAGAAGGCGATGGAGCTCGGCGCCACGCACGCGTTCGCGACCGTCGAGGAGGCGCAGGAGGTGATCACCGACCTGACCCGCGGCCAGATGGCCGACTCGGCGATCCTCACCCCCGGGCTGATGACCGCGGAGATCGTCACCGGCGGCTTCAACGCCGTCGGCAAGGGCGGGGTCGTGGTGCTGACCGGGCTGAACAAGGTGATGGAGCCCAACATCCAGCTGCCCGGCACGGTGATGACGCTCTACCGCAAGTCACTCAAGGGCAGCCTGTTCGGCGACTGCAACCCGACCACCGACATCCCCAAGATCCTCGGCCTCTACCAGTCCGGCGACCTCAAGCTCGACGAGATCATCACCCGCACCTACACCCTGGACCAGGTCCAGGAGGGCTACGACGACCTCCTCGCCGGCAAGAACGTGCGGGGCATCGTCGTGCACTCGCACAGCTGACACCTTGGTCTCCACCGCCGTCATCGGGCCCGTCCTGGACCGGGCCCGCGAGGTCGAGCTGCTCGTCGCCGCGCTGGACGGCGGCGCGCACGTGCTCCTCGAGGGCCCGCCCGGGACGGGCAAGTCGACCCTGCTCCGCTCGGTGGCGTCCGAGCGCGACGCGCCCTTCCACCTCGTCGAGGGCAACGCGGAGCTGACCCCCGCGCGCCTGGTCGGGCACTTCGACCCGGCGCAGGTGCTCTCCCAGGGCTACCTTCCCGACGTGTTCGTCGACGGTCCGCTGGTCTCCGCGCTGCGGTCCGGCGGCCTGCTCTACGTCGAGGAGATCAACCGGGTCCCGGAGGAGACGCTCAACGTCCTGATCACCGTGATGTCGGAGTCCGAGCTCACCGTGCCGCGACTAGGTCTGGTGCACGCCGAGCCCGGCTTCCGGCTGGTCGCGGCGATGAACCCGTTCGACGCGGTCGGCACCGAGCGGA
>JBDTXF010000493.1:0-2943 GCA_040006355.1 Nocardioidaceae bacterium
GACGGCCGCCGGGTCGGCGTACTCCACGCACGGCGAGCACATGATCCCGTTCTACCTCTTCTACTCGATGTTCGGCTTCCAGCGCACCGGCGACTCCATCTGGGCGATGGCCGACCAGCTGGCGCGCGGCTTCCTGATCGGCGCCACCGCCGGCCGGACGACGCTGACCGGAGAGGGACTCCAGCACGCGGACGGTCACTCGCCGCTGCTCGCGGCCACCAACCCCGCGATCGTGTACTACGACCCGGCGATGGCCTACGAGATCAGCTACATCGTCCAGGACGGCCTCCGCCGGATGTACGGCGCGACCGAGGGTCACGACGGTGGCGAGAGCGTCATCTACTACCTGACGGTCTACAACGAGCCGACGGTGCAGCCCAAGGAGCCGGACAACCTCGACGTAGAGGGGCTGCTGCGCGGGATCTACCACGTCGGCGACGCACCGGCGGTGTCCGGCAACGGCGACGCGCCCCGGGTCCAGCTGCTCGCGTCCGGCGTCGGCTTCCCGTGGATCACGCACGCCGCGAAGATGCTCGCCGAGGAGTGGGGGGTGGCCGCCGACACCTGGTCGGTGACCTCGTGGAACGAGCTGGCGCGCGACGGGGTGGCCGTCGAGGAGTGGAACCTCCTGCACCCCTCGGAGCCGAAGCACTCGCCGTACATCACCGAGAAGCTCAAGGACGCCCAGGGTCCGATCGTGGCCGTCAGCGACTACATGCGTGCGGTGCCGAACCAGATCGCCAAGTGGGTCCCGGGCGACTATCACGCCCTGGGCGCCGACGGCTTCGGCTTCGCCGACACCCGTCCGGCGGCCCGCCGGTTCTTCCACATCGACGCGCAGTCGGTGGTCGTGCAGGCCCTGCAGGCGCTCGCCGACCGCGGGGACGTCAAGCCCGAGGTCGTCCAGGAGGCGTTCGACAAGTACCGCATCGACGACCCGACCGCGGTGCGCGGGGTGAAGCAGGAGGGCGGCGACGCCTGAGCGCCAAAGGCGCCGGCCGGCCGGTCAGGCGATCTCCATCGAGGGCACCTTCGGCTCCTCGATGGGCAGCGGGGTCTGCTGGCCGGCCTTGAGCAGGGCGCGCCAGCGCCCACGGTGGTAGACCGCGGGCGGGTTGTGCCGGATGAACTCGTCGACGATCCTCACGAACCGCTGCGGGTGGTCCTTGTGGGGAAAGTGCCCGGCGTTGGCGACCACCTCGACGGTCGCTGCCGGGGCGATCTCGGCGACGATGCCGGCGTGCTTGACCGGGATCACCGAGTCCTCGGTGCCCCACACGACGCACATCGGCATCGCCTGGGTGAGGTAGGCGCGGTCGGCCATCGTGACGATCTGGCCGCGGTAGTCCACCACCGCCGACACCACGTGCGTGATCGCCTTGCGTGCACGCGGGTCCTTGAAGGAGTCCACGATCTCGGCGACCTCGTCGAGGTCGCGGGTGTGCGGGATGCCGGTCGAGGCCAGGGCACGCAGCCAGGTCTTGGTGAGCTGCCGCAGCACGGGCAGCGTCAGCACCCCCATCGCCTGGTGGAAGCCGGGCAGCGTGATCGCCCGGATCGCCGGCGTCACCTCGGGGCCGAGCCCGCCCGGGGCGACGAGCACCATCCGCTCGGTGCGCTCGGGGAACTGGTAGGCGAACTGCATCGCCACGCCGCCGCCGAAGCTGTGCCCCACGACGGTGACCTTGTCGATGCCGAGCACGGTGAGCAGGTCGCGCATGCCGTTGGCATAGCCACCCAGGCTGTAGTCGGCGCGTGGCTTCGCAGACAGCCCGTGCCCCAGCAGGTCCGGGGCGATCACCGTGTAGCGCCGCGACAGCGCGGCGATCACCGGCAGCCAGGTGGTGTGGTCGCAGCCCAGACCGTGCAGGAGCAGGAGCGCGGGTCCCTTCCCCACCTTCACGTAGGCGCGCTTGTGCCCGTGGATGGTGAGGTACTGGACCTCGACGGGCTTGGGCATCGGGCTCCTCGGCGGGGGGCTGAGGTGAATGGTGCCAGAACACTCTGTGTCGCAGGCGCAAAGGCCCTGCAAAGGCAGGGGAAACCGTCCGTCCGGTCAGTTCGGCGTGCGGTGACCTAGGGTCGGGGCATGAACCGGGCCACCCCGTCACCGTCGCACCACGCAGCGATCACCGATCGCCTGCAGCGCTCGGTCGGAGCGCTGGCGACCTCGACGCTCACCCGCATGGAGCGGGACATGCCCTGGTTCCGCGGCCTGTCCGCCGAGGACCGCTCTTGGATCGGGTTGATCGTCACCGCCGGCATCAAGGCCTTCGTCGCGTGGTACGACGAGCCCGCCGACGCCTCCTCCCCGGTGACCGCCGAGGTCTTCGGCATCGCCCCCCAGGCCTTGACCGGTGTTGTGAGTCTCCACCAAACAGTGGAGATGGTGCGGCTGACCATCGAGGTGGTCGAGGAGAACATCGTGGCCACCGTCGGAGAGGACGACGCACCGTCGGTCCGGGACTCGATCGTGCGCTACGCCCGCGAGGTTGCGTTCGCGACCGCGGAGGTCTACGCCCGAGCGGCGGAGATGCGTGGCGCGTGGGACGCGCGTCTGGAGGCGCTCGTGGTCGACAGCGTGCTCCGCGCCGAGGCGGACGAGATGGTCCGCTCCCGCGCGAGCGCCCTCGGCTGGGCCGCCAAGGGGGACGTCGTGGTGGTCCTCGGGAGGGTGCCTGACGAGCGGGGGACTGCCCGCGAGTCGATCATCGACGACGTGCGTCGGACCGCCCGGCACGCCGGGCTGGACGCCTTGTGCGCCCTCCACGGGGACCGGATGGTCGTGGTGCTCGGCGGCGTGGACAACGCCGACAAGGCGGGCGCCGCTGTGGAGCAGCACTTCGGCGAGGGGCCGGTGGTGGTCGGACCGGTGGTGCCCGACCTCGTGCGCGCCAGCATCTCCGCGCGCGCCGCGACCGCCGGCCTGCGTGCTGCACGGGG
>JBDTXF010000494.1:0-2940 GCA_040006355.1 Nocardioidaceae bacterium
GCGAACCACGGGGCGTCGAGGGCCTGGACGGTCACCGAGTCGTCGATCCTCCCCGGAGCGGTGACGTAGACCGGCGTGCCGATCCCGCGGTTGATCTTCACGTTGGCGCTGGTTCGCCCCGCGGGGACCAGGAAGACCAGCGCGACCTGGTGGTCGCCGGGCTCGGGCTCGGCGGGGATCGACACCTTGGCTGTGACCACCCGGGTCTCGCCGGCCGGCACGTCCAGGTTGGTGGGGGCGATGCTCACCCATCGCGACGCCGAGTAGGGCGCCGTCGCGGCGAGCACCATGCTGCCGTCCCGGCCCCCGGCGAAGTCCCTCTTGGTGACGTCCACGTGCAGCGACGACGTGCCGCCGTTGATCACCTTGATCCGCTGGGTGGTGCCGCCCTGGCCGTGCCCGACCACCAGGCGGGTCGGGCTGATCGCGAGCGAGAACCCCGGCTTCGGCTTCGGGTCCGTCCCGGCCGTGGGGGCTGCCGCGCTTGCAGTGGAGACCCCCGCGAGCACCAGGGGAGCCAGAGCCAGCGCGACGGCGGCTCTCCTGGTGGCGGGGGTCATCTGCTCGGCCTGCTCAGGCGCCCTCTACAGAGTCGCGGCGAGGTAGGTCAGCGTCGCGGAGTAGGTGTCAACGTTGACCGTCGGGATCCGCATCTGGTACTCCGTGCTGAGCGGGTCGCCCGTGTTGACTGACCTGCCCGGCTGGCTGTGCACCGTGACAGGTGTCACGTTGCTGATTCCCGTGTAGGGAGTCGTGCCCGTCTCCCGGACGGTGAGGTCACCGATCGGGATGGTGTCGGTGTTCGTCGTCGTATTGCCCGGAAGCATCGTGGCAGCCAGTGTTGACACCGTGACGGAATAGCCCGCGAAGTTGTTGGTCTCCACGTTGTAGGTGACGGCGCCGCTCTGGACCGTCGCACCCGGCGTCCCGGTCAGCGTGAACGACGGCGTGAGCGCGGTCAGGGTGATGCCCGACGTGACGACCGCGTTGGCGGTGGTGGTGCCGTCAGGAGCCGCGGACGCGGGGGCTGTGGAGAGTCCGACCACCGCTGCGGCCAGCGCGACACCGAGGCACCCGCGCTGGACGAACCGGGTGGTTCGATTCTTGGTTCCTGCGTGGTCTCCCAGGTGAACAGACATGTCGTCACGACGCTCTCTTGACCGGAGCGCCTGACCAGGATGGTCGGTTTCGCGCTCACCTCCATGGTGGTCTCGGGACCTTTATGACCATAGAGGCTTTGGTCCTGTCCAGCCCGGGCGCATCGTCCCGTCGGCGGTGCCGCTCAGGCGACCGGGGTGCGCTTGGTCCGCCGGGAGCGGGCCAGGGTGTAGACCACCGCGGCGACCAGGATCAGCAGGCCCTGGAAGTAGTACTGCGCGGTGGACCCCAGACCGAGGAAGCCGGTCGCGTTGAGCACCTGCTGGAGGAGCACCGCACCCACCAGCGTCCCGATGAAGGTCCCGCGACCGCCGAGCAGGCTGGTTCCTCCGAGGACGACCGCGGTGATGCTGGTCAGGGTGTAGGCGGAGCCCTGCGACGGGTCGCCGATGCCGTACTGCCCCGTCAGCATCACCGCGCCGAGCAGCACGAACAGAGAGGCGGCGACGTACGCCGCGATCACGGTCCGGTCGACGTTGATGCCGATCCTGCGGGCCGACTCCTCGTTGGACCCGACGGCACGCAGCCGCCAGCCCCACGGCCGCCGCTTCAGCAGCAGCTCCATCGCCAGCGTGATCACGGCGAAGACGATGAACGCGACCGGGATCGGTCCTAGGGAGTAGTTGACCGCGTCCTGGAACGACTGGCTGATGTAGCCGCCCTGGGAGGACCTGAGCAGGAACGCGAAGCCGCCCAGCCCGATGTACATCGCCAGGGTCGCCGCGATCGGGGTGAACCTGGCGAACCTGATCAGGGACCCGTTCACCAGTCCCACCACGGCTGCCACCCCCGCCATCACCAGCAGACCGAGGACGATCGTGGGCAGGGACTTGCCGTCGTTGACGAAGAAGGAGGCGATCACGACCAGGAACCCCGCGAGCGGTCCGACCGACAGGTCGATGCCGCCGGTGAGCAGGGCGATGTTCTGGCCGAGGGCGATGAAGCCGAGCGCGGTCGCAGCCGTGAGCAGGTTGGTGATGTTGAACGCCGAGAGGTAGCGGTCGTTGCCCGGCACGATGTAGGCAGCGAGTGCGACCATCACGACCAGCAGCAGCACCGTGGGCGTGTAGTCGCCGAGGATGAACCGGCGCGCCCGCGAGGAGGTCGTGGTCCGCTGCGCTGCCGCCACCGCGACCGCCTCGGCAGTCGAGGTGACCGCGGCGGACACGATGCGCTCCTCGGTGACGTCGTCGCCGGTGAGTGTCTCCACCACGTGGCCGCGCGACATCACCAGCACCTGGTCGCAGAGGCCCTCGAGCTCCTTGGCGTCCGAGGACGCCACCACCACCGGGATCCCGCGGGTGGACGCGGCCCGCAGGATGGCGTAGATCTCGGCGCGCGCGCCCACGTCAACGCCCTGGGTCGGCTCGTCGGCGACCAGCAGGACCGGGTCGGACAGCAGGGCGCGTGAGATCACCACCTTCTGCTGGTTGCCCCCGGACAGCGCGGAGACGGGCGCGTCCATCGAGGGCGCCTTGACCGACAGCGACTCGAGCGAGTCCCGGACCCGGCCCACCTCCTCCCCGCGGCTCACCAGGCCGCCCTTGGTGAACTGCGACAGCGCCGAGACCGCGGCGTTCTCGCGGACCGAGAGGCTCATCATCAGACCCTCGGAGTGCCGGTCCGCAGGCATGTACGCCGCGCGGTGCAGCAGCCCCCTCCCCTTGACGGTGGCTCCCTCCACCGCCACGGTCCCCCTGAAGGACTCCAGCCCCGCCAGGGCGCGCAGCAGCTCGCTCTGGCCGTTGCCGACGACGCCCGCGATGCCGACGATGTCACCGC
>JBDTXF010000495.1:0-2927 GCA_040006355.1 Nocardioidaceae bacterium
CCCCGCGTCCCGGTGTTCTCCACGACGTACGTCGCCACGGCCAGCCGCTCCTCGCGGGTCGCCTGCGCGGCGATCTTGGCCGCGGCGTCCTCGGGCGTCCAGCCCCGCTGCTCGACCATCCGCTGCTCCTGGGTCGCGACCGGGACGTCCACCACGACCACCGCGTCGAACCGGTCGGCCTGACCGGTCTCGACCAGCAGCGGGATGTCGTGCACGACGAGGCTGCCCGGCTCCGCGGCCGCCTCGATCTCGGCGGCCCGGGCGCGGATCAACGGGTGCAGGATCCGCTCGAGTCGTCGGCGGGCCTCGTCGTCGTGGAAGACGACCGCGCCGAGCGCGGGACGGTCCAGCCGCCCGTCGGCGGTCAGCACCGCGGGGCCGAACGCCTCGCCGACCGCGGCGAGGCCGGGCGTGCCGGGCTCGACGACCTCGCGCGCGAGCCGGTCCGAGTCGACGACGGTCGCTCCGAGCTGGGCCAGGAGCGCCGCGACGGTGGTCTTGCCCGAGGCGACCCCTCCGGTGAGCGCGACACGCATCGCCGGGTCAGGCCGTGGGACGACGGGCCAGCATGACGGTCTGGCCGCCCTGGTCGAGCCCGGTGACCTGGTCGAAGCCGGCGTCGAGGAGCAGCTCGGTGACCTCCTCGATGGTGATCATCCCGCCGCCGGTGAGGTGCGCACCGTGGGTGTAGACCGCCCGCTGGAACTCGTCCGCCCCCTGCGGAGCCGCCGCCACCGGGGAGATCAGCCACCGGTCGGGTCGCAGCGCCCGGAAGACCGCGTCCAGACCCGCATGCAGGGCCGGGCGTGGGATGAAGGCCTGCGGCAGCCAGACCAGGTCGTAGGCCTCGACGTCGAGCAGATCGGCGACCGACTGGAGACGCAGCTCCACCCGGTCGGAGAGCCCCGCCTCGGCGAGCTCGGCGCGGGCCAGGTCCAGGACCGGCTCCAGGACGTCGAGCCCGACCGCCGTCACCCCCGGGAACATCTCGCAGATCCGCCCGGCGACCGCGCCGATGCCGACTCCCACGTCGAGGAAGCAGGCCCGCCCCGCGAGGAACTCCTCGTGGGCAGCCGCCATCTGGGGCAGTAGGCCCTCGCCGACCGCGATCGCTGCCGCGACGCTGCCGCGCCCCTGGGCCACCACGATCTCGAGGTCGTCACCGGTCCAGCCCGCGTCCCCGCCCTCGGCGTGCCGGAGCACCCGTCGCAGATAGGACAGCGTGCCGCCGGCCAGCGACTCCGGGTCGAAGTGCCAGGGGTGGGAGTGCACCGGCTCCAGGCTCTCGTCCGGGTTGCGGCGCAGCACCTGCGCGGCCACCAGCAGCTCGGCGTCGTTGAGGTCGAGCCGGTCCTCGAGAGGCTTCCCTGCCAGGATCCGCGCCCATCCACCCTGGGAGGCCAGCCGCGCCATCGCGCCGACCACCATCGGATGCTCGCTCGGCTCGATCATCGGCGCCTCGGACATCGCTCCCCTTCCCGCCCACCGTCGCTGCGGTCGCCCACCAGATGCACTGCTCTGTCGAAGTCAAGCAGAGTGACCCACCCGGTCCTCCACACATCGGCCGACGTCGTGACCGGGACCGGGCGAACCGGTCGAGCTGAAGATGCGTCGGTAGCGCTGCGGGCTGACCCCGCGCGCCTTGGTGAAGTGGTGCCGCAGCAGCGCCGCGGTGCCGAAGCCGACCTCGGCGGCGACCCAGTCGACGGAGCGGTCGCTGGTCTCGAGCAGCTCCTCGGCGCGCAGCACCCGCTGGCTGGTGACCCACGCGTGCGGGGTGGTGCCGGTCTCGGCCCGGAACCGGCGCGCGAACGTCCGCGGCGACATGGCCGCGGCGTCGGCCAGATCCTCGACCGTGTGCTGCTCCCCGAGGTGCTCGGTCATCCACTGCAGCAGCGAGCCGAGCGTCTCCACGTCGCAGTCCGGGACCGGGGTGCGGATGAACTGCGCCTGGCCGCCCTCGCGCTGGGGTGGCACGACCATCCGTCGGGCGATCGTGCTGGCCGCGGCGGCGCCGAACTCCCGACGCCACAGGTGCAGACAGGCATCGATCCCCGCCGCGGTGCCGGCGCTGGTGAGCACCTGGCCCTCGTCGACGTAGAGCACCTCGGGCAGCACCCGGGCCCGGGGGAACGCGGCGGCCAGAGCGGCACTGTGCCGCCAGTGGGTGGTGCACGACCGCCCGTCCAGGAGCCCGGCGTCGCCGAGCACGAAGGCCCCGGTGCACAGCGACAGGATCTGGGCGCCCCGGTCATAGCCGGCGCGGAGGGTGTCGAGCACGCAGTCCGGGACCGGGGCGTCCTCGGCCCGCGCCGGCACGGCGATCAGGTCGGCCTCGTCGGCCCGGCCGAGGTCGTGCTGGACGGTCATCCCGAAGCCCGCCTGGGTCCGCACCGGACGGCCGCCGGGCGCGCACACCGCGAAGTCCATCACCGGCAGGCCCTCGTCGGAGCGGTCGTAGCCCCAGGCCTCGTGCAGCACGCCGAGCTCGAAAGGCGCGACACCGTCGAAGGCAAGCACGGCCACGTTGCTGATCACCAGACCATGGTGCCACAGGATGGCAGGAAATCGCTGCAGAATGACGTTCCTGCCACTCGCGGCAGGATGTCTACGAGACAATACTTACTGCCATGACCTTCCTACCGTTCCTCGCCACCGTCGTCGCCGTGCTCGCCATCGCCTACCTGATCTTCTCCGTCGTCCACCTGGTCGCCACCGACGGCGTGGGGGTGCGGCGCCCGAGTCCTCCACGCAGCCACCATGCCGACCTCTTCGAGCCGCACCGCTTCGCCTGAGCAGCCCCGCGCACGCAGGAGGGCCCGGCCACCGTGGTGGCCGGGCCCTCCTCGTGCGTGCTGAGCGTGCTCAGCGACCTACTGCTGGCCGCCGGTGAGCTTCTCGCGGAGCGCCTGGAGCGCCTCGTCGGA
>JBDTXF010000496.1:0-2906 GCA_040006355.1 Nocardioidaceae bacterium
CGCCGGTGGAGGCCCCGGACGGGACGGCCGCACGGCCGATGGTGCCGTCGTCGAGAGCGACCTCGACCTCGATGGTGGGATTGCCGCGCGAGTCGAGGATCTCGCGTGCGCCAACGGCCTCGATGGATGCCACGGTGATGCTCCTGCAGGTGGGGGAGGGTCGTTCTCCGGACCCGACCCACCCTAACGGCGTCACCGGAGGATCACCGAAGGGCTCGCCCTGGCATCCTCGTCCCGCCCAGGGCTCTGGCACGCTCGGGACATGAGTCCGGACGCCGCGCGACCCAGGTGGTGGTCCCGGCTCCGTCGTGCGCAGGTGACCCAGGACCTCGACCCGCGCCGCCCCGACCTCGTCGTGGTGGCATCGGGGTTCGACGACACGGAGGCCTGCTCGGCCGCACTCGAGCGCGCCGCCTCGACCGAACCGCGCTGGGACCCCTCCCGCCGGGCCGTGATCCGCCACCACCTCCTGCTGCCCGCGGACCGGCACCAGGACGCCGTCGCGGTCGCCGGCCAGGACGGGTACGCCGCCGCTGACCCCCCGCCGCACGAGGTCGCCGGCGGAGCGTCGCTCCCGGTGCCGCACGAGGTCGCCGGCGGAGCACCGCTCCCGGTGCCGGACGGTCGCCTGCTCGTGCTGCAGCGGGTGGAGGTCCTCGACGCGCTGCACTGCTCCCAGGAACGGTCCCGGATGGCCGGGCTTGCCCAGCTCCGTGGCGGCCACGTGCTCGGATGGGACGCCCTCCAGCCCCCTCCCGGGTAGCCCCGACCCCACCCCGGGTAGCCCCTGGTAGCCCCCAACCCGGGTAGTCCGTGACGTGATGCAGGTTTTCGGGCACCGAAACCCTGCATCTCGTCACGGACTACCTGCTGGGGAGGCTGGGGAGGCTGGGGGGCTGAGGGGCGTGGCCCGGTGGAGCTGCTACCAGTGACCGTCGCCGAGGGCGCGGACGGCGTCGCGCAGCGCCTGCTCGGCGTCGATGCCCTCGGCACGGGCCCGGACCACCAGAGCGAGCAGGTCGGCGCCGACCCCGGGAGTGGGGTCGGCCAGGGGGATCCCTGCCTTGTCCAGGCGACCGAGGACCTTGTCGGCCAGCGCGAGGGCAGGCAGCGCGACGGGGACGCCCTCGAGAGGGGAGGTGCGGTTCTTCTCCGCGGCCTTCAGGGCGTCCCAGTTGCGCTCGACCTCGGCCGCGTCGCTGACGTCGAGCCCGTCGAAGACGTGCGGGTGCCGGTAGACCAGCTTGTCGACGATGCCACCGGCGACGTCGTCGAGGTCGAAGCCGCCGTCCTCGGGCGCGGTCTCCGAGGCCACCCGGGCATGGAAGTAGACCTGCAGGAGCAGGTCACCGAGCTCCTCGCGCAGGTGCCCGGGGTCACCGGTCTCGATCGCCTCGAGGGTCTCGTAGGTCTCCTCGAGCAGGTACGTCGCGAGCGACCGGTGCGTCTGCTCCCGGTCCCATGGGCACTCGGTCCGCAGCCGGTCCATCACCTCGAGCAGGTCGAGCAGCCGCTCCCCGGGACCGTCGTACGACGTCCGGGACGGCTGCTCGGACACGGCTCGGTCAGCTGCACTTCTCGTTGGCGGGCAGGGCGGCCACCCAGGTCTGGGACGGCGTGGCCTGGGCGCCGGTGACGGCGGAGGAGGACACCGGGACCGACAGCGAGCCGCTGCGTGAGACCAGCGCACCGTTGCTGAACCGGCCGAAGCGAGGATCCACCGAGACCTTGAGGTGCTTCTTGACCCACGCGTCCCGCAGCGTGGTGCCGGTCGCGATGGACTGCTGCTGCGTGGGCTTGGCGGTGCCCCGCTTGACCAGCTCGCTCCGGCCGATCGAGATCAGCACCAGCTGCCCCTCGGCGTAGTCGCGCAGCGTGTCCCGGAAGGCCGTACGCCGAGAGGCCGGCAGCTTGTCGATGGTGGCCTGGTTGACGTCGAGCGCCGAGGACACCTGCGACTGGTCCGCCTCGGCCCCACGGGAGGCGCCGTACTGACGCGACAGCGAGACGTTGATCAGCACCCCGAGCGCGCCCTGGCGGGCGGCCCTCCCGGCGAGCGCCTGTCCGGGGGTCTGCGCCGACCCGCTCTGCGCGGCACAGAGCGCCAGGGCCACGTCGTCGAGGTGACCGTCGCTGATCGAGTCCGACCCGATCCTCGCCGCGTCGCCCGGGTGGGCGCTGCACGCGCACATCGCCAACGTCGCCGCCAGGGCGACGGCGGATCCTCTCAGGGTGCGGGATCGGGTCACGGGGGCTCTCCTAGCTCGTCGCGCCTACGCGGTCGACCACGGTGTCCACCACCTCGCGGGCCCAGGTCAACAGCGCCTCGTCCCGGATCGGCTTCCCGCCGATCACAGCGGTCGTCGGACGCGGCACCAGCATCGTACGCAGACCGGGCTTCAGGATGCTGCCGGGGTGGAGCCGGTGGAGCCGCACCGTGCCGGAGTCCGGCAGCTCCACGGGCGCGAACCGGACGTACTTCCCCTGGACCGTGACGTCGGTCAGACCCGCCTGCCGCGCGCGTCCGCGGAAGCGGGCCACCTCGAGCAGGCTGGCGACCGGGGGCGGCGGCTGACCGTAGCGGTCGACGAGCTCCTCGAGGATCACCTCGACGTCGGCGTCGACGCGCACCTCGGCGAGCCGCTTGTACATCTCCAGGCGCAGCCGCTCGCTCTGGACGTAGTCGTGAGGGAGGTGGGCGTCGATCGGCAGCTCGATCTTCATCTCGGCCTGCTCCGGGGCGGCATCGCCCCGGAACTCGCTGACCGCCTCGCCCACCAGCCGGACGTAGAGGTCGAAGCCCACGTCGGCGATGTGGCCGGACTGCTCGCCACCGAGCAGGTTGCCGGCACCGCGGATCTCGAGGTCCTTCATCGCGATGGCCATGCCGCCGCCGAGGTCGGAGT
>JBDTXF010000497.1:0-2890 GCA_040006355.1 Nocardioidaceae bacterium
GGTAGCGCGCCGCGTCGACGAGGTCGTCCTCGTCGGCGACGCCGTCGCCGGCGAGGACGTCGTAGAGCACCTGCATGATCTCCCCGCTCGCGCGCGCGTGCTCCGCGTCGTCGGGACGTGGGCGGAGCAGGTAGCCGTAGCAGCCGGGGTGCTCGCGCGCGTAGCGCCGGTAGGCGAGGGCCAGGGCGGCGACCGCGTCGGGCCCCGCCCTGCCTGTGGCCGCCGCGCGCAGGGCGGCGCCGAGGTCGCGCGCCGCGACGACCGCCAGCCGGCCGTGCAGGTCCTCCAGGCCGCCGAGGTGCTTGTAGAGGCTGGGCAGCGCGACCCCGAAGCGCTGGGCGAGCGCGGCGAGGGTCAGCCTGTCGGCGCCGACCTCGTCGACGAGCCGCGTCGCCTCGGCGACGACGACCTCCGTCGACAAACCTGCCCTAGGCACGCGCCACGACGCGGTCGAGCGCGTCGGCGACGAGCATCGGGGCCTGCGCCTGGGGGTAGTGGCCCACCCCCGGCGCCATCACCACCTCCGCACCCAGCGCGTCGCCGAGCCAGCGGGCTTCAGCGGCCGGGTCCTTCCAGTCGACGTCGTCGGTGCCCATCACCACCACGACGGGCGCGGTGACGTCGCCGACCCTGGCCTCGGCGGGAGCGTGCGTGGTCCGGGTGGTGGCGACGAAGGCCCTCCAGTGGCCGGGCTTCCGGAGGTTCGCGGCGACGGCGGCCGTGTGCTCGTCGTACCCCTCCGGCCGGGTGCCGGGGGTCCACTTCGGGTAGTAGCCCATGAACGCCGCCGGCCCCCACGGCTTGGTCATCGCCAGCCGGTAGGCCACGGTGGCCAGGCGGCCGGCCGCGGGGTTGCGGACGAACGGCCCCAGCAGTGCCATCCCGAGCACGGCGTCGGGACGCTCGGCGGCGGCGATCACCGCTGCTCCGGCGCCCATCGAGTTCCCGATCAGGTACGCCGGGCCGCCCAGCTCCGCGACGAGCGCCAGGGCGTCCGAGGCGAGCGCCTCGTCGTCGTACGCCGTGAAGTCCGCGTCGCTGTCGCCGTGGCCGCGCAGGTCGAGGCAGGCGACCCGGTAGCCCCGGTCCACCAGGAGGGGGACGAGGTGCCGGTAGGACGAGCGCAGCTCGCCCATCCCCGGGAGGCAGACGACCAGCGGTCCGCTCGCGGGGCCGGTGACGTCGTAGGCGATGCGTCCCTCGGGACGCTGCAGTTGGCTAATATTCATAGGCAGAAAGCTAATATAATTAGCCGTCAACGTCAAGCCTGCGCGGCGAACGGGTTCCCGGGGGTGGCCGCCACTAGGCTGACGGGGTGCAGCAGTACCACGACCTCCTCCAGCGGATCCTCGACGACGGCGCCGTCAAGGGCGACCGCACCGGCACCGGCACGCGCAGCGTCTTCGGCCACCAGATGCGCTTCGACCTCGCGCAGGGCTTCCCGCTGGTGACCACCAAGAAGGTGCACACCCGGTCGGTGTTCGCCGAGCTGCTGTGGTTCCTGCGCGGGGACACCAACGTGAAGTGGCTGCAGGACCGCGGCGTGACGATCTGGGACGAGTGGGCCGACGCCGACGGCGAGCTCGGGCCGGTCTACGGCCACCAGTGGCGGTCCTGGCCGACCCCGGACGGCGGGCACGTCGACCAGATCGCCCAGGTCGTGGCCAACCTGCGCAGCGACCCCGACTCGCGCCGGCACATCGTCTCCGCGTGGAACGTCGCCGACATCCCGCAGATGGCGCTCGCGCCCTGCCACACGATGTTCCAGTTCTACGTCGCCCCGTCCGGGTCCGGTGCCGGCCGGCTGTCCTGTCAGCTCTACCAGCGCTCGGCCGACGTCTTCTTGGGCGTGCCCTTCAACATCGCGTCCTACGCCCTGCTGACCCACATGGTCGCGCAGGTGACCGGGCTGGAGGTCGGTGACTTCGTGCACACCCTCGGCGATGCCCACCTCTACAGCAACCATCTCGAGCAGGCCCGGCTGCAGCTGACCCGCGAGCCCCGGCGGCTGCCGACGCTGCGCCTGGACTCCTCGGTCACCGAGCTCGACGCCTTCGACCTCGAGCACGTCCGGGTCGAGGGCTACGACCCGCATCCGGGGATCAAGGCACCGATCGCCATATGACCTCGGACCAGCCCGACCATCCCAACCATGTCAAGCGGGTCGTGATGGTGGCCGCGGTCGCCGACAACGGCGTGATCGGCAACGGCGGTGACATCCCGTGGAGCATCCCCGAGGACCTCAGGCACTTCCGGGCGACGACCCGCGACAACACCGTGGTGATGGGGCGTCGGACCTACGAGAGCATCGGGCACCCGCTGCCCTACCGCACCAACGTCGTGGTCACCCGTGACCGGACGTGGCACGCGGACCACGTCTTCGCGGCGGCCGGCGTCGCGGAGGCCATCGAGCTCGCCGGCGCGTTCGACGGCGACGTGATGGTGATCGGCGGCGGCCAGATCTACGCCGAGGCGATGACGTCGGCGACCGACCAGGTGCTGACCGAGGTGCACGACTCGCCCGAGGGCGACACGCACTACCCCGACTGGGACCGCGCCGACTGGGTGGAGACCCGTCGCGAGGCCCACGACGGCTTCGACTTCGTCTGGTGGGAGCGCCGCTGAGAGGCCTCCTCAGCCCTCGGTGGCCTCCGGGAACGGCACGGCGTCGCCGGACTTGCCGAACAGCAGCGCATAGGTCCCGCCCGCGATCAGCGCACCCACCACCGGAGCCAGCCAGAACACCCACAGCTGACCGAGGGCGTCACCGCCGGCGAAGAGCGCCGGTCCCGTCGAGCGGGCCGGGTTGACCGAGGTGTTGCTCACCGGGATCGAGACCAGGTGGATCAGGGTCAGCGACAGCCCGATGGCGATGGGCGCGAAGCCCTTC
>JBDTXF010000498.1:0-2884 GCA_040006355.1 Nocardioidaceae bacterium
GCCGCTCCTACGCCTCGATCGGCAAGGTGGTCGGCCTCTCGGAGGCCGCCGTGCGCCAGCGGGTGCAGCGCCTGGTGGACAGCGGCGTGATGCAGGTCGTCGCGGTCACCGACCCCCTCGAGCTCGGCTTCGCCCGCCAGGCCATGATCGGGATCCGCGCCAGCGGCGAGCTCGAGCCGATCGCGGACGCGCTGGCCGCCCTCGACGAGGTCGACTACGTGGTGATCACCGCCGGCTCCTACGACCTGCTCGTCGAGGTGGTCTGCGAGAGCGACGAGGAGCTGCTCTCGGTGCTGTCCACCAAGATCCGCACGATCGAGAACGTGGTGTCCACCGAGACCTTCATGTATCTCCAGCTGCGCAAGCAGACCTACTCCTGGGGCGTCCGCTGAGCACCGCCGGCGGCGGCTGGGCCGGTCTGTCGCTGTGGCACGAGACCGCCGGGGACGACTGGTCCCCACGCCCGCCCCTGGCGGCCGACACCGACGTGGACGTCGCCGTCGTCGGCGGCGGCCTGACCGGCCTCTGGACGGCCTACTACCTGCTCCGCGAGGACCCCACGCTGCGGGTGCTCGTCCTGGAGGCGGAGACCGCCGGCTTCGGCGCGTCCGGCCGCAACGGGGGCTGGTGCTCGGCGCTGTTCCCCGCCGGCCTGTCCACGATGGCCTCGATGCCGGGATCCTCGCCTGCGCTGGCCCTCGCCCAGCACCAGGCGATGCGGGACACCGTGGACGAGGTGCTGAGCGTCGTCGAGGCCGAGGGGATCGACGCGCAGGCCCACAAGGGCGGCACCATCGCCCTGGCCCGCAGCAGCTCACAGCTGCAGCGGGCCCGGTCCGAGGTGTCCGACGCGCGGTCCTGGGGTCGCGGCGAGGACGACGTGCGGCTGCTCGACGCGGCCGAGGCGACGCAGCGGCTGCGGGCCACTCGGACCGTCGGCGCGACGTTCACCCCGGACTGCGCGGCCCTCCACCCCGCCCGACTGGTGCGCGGTCTGGCCCGCGCCGTGGAGCGCCGTGGCGGCGTGATCCACGAGCGGACCCGGGTGAGCGCGGTGCATCCCCGGCGCGCGGTCACCGAGCACGGCGTCGTCACCGCGGACGTCGTGGTCCGGGCCACCGAGGGCTACACCCGCTCACTGGCGGGGATGCGGCGCGACATCGCGCCGGTCTACTCCCTGGTGGTTGCGACCGAGCCGCTCGAGGACGCCGTGTGGGACGCGATCGGGCTGCGCGAGCGGGAGACCTTCACCGACCACCGCAACCTGATCGTCTACGGGCAGCGCACGGCCGACGGCCGGCTGGTCGTCGGCGGCCGCGGCGCGCCGTACCACTTCGGGTCGCGCATCGAGCCGGGCTTCGACCGCGAGACCCGGGTGTTCGCGAGCCTCCATGAGACCCTCGTCGACCTGTTCCCGGTGCTCGCCCAGACCCGGTTCACCCACGCCTGGGGAGGTGCGCTGGGCATCCCGCGCGACTGGGTCGCGTCCGTCGGGCTCGACCGCGGCACCGGCCTGGGCTGGGCCGGCGGCTACGTCGGTGACGGTGTCGCCACCACGAACCTGGCCGGCCGGACGCTGCGGGACCTGGTCCTCGAGCGGGACACCGAGCTGACCCGGCTGCCGTGGGTCGGGCACCGCTCGCCGCGTTGGGAGCCGGAGCCGCTGCGCTGGCTCGGGGTGAACGCCGGGCTGCGGGCGATGACCTTCGCCGACACCGAGGAACGCCTCACCCACCGGCCCAGCCTGGTGGCCCGGGCGGTCGCGCCGCTGATCGGCGGGCACTGAGACGGCGAACGGCTCACTCCCGCAGCAGGACCGGCCTCAGGTCGTCCAGCACCCCGGTGTCCTCGATCGTGGACGGGACCTTGGCGTCCTTGCCGTCGGCGATCTCACGCATCGTCTTGCGCAGGATCTTGCCGCTGCGCGTCTTGGGCAGCCCACCGACCACCGTGACCTCCTTGAACGCCGCCACGGCACCGATCTGGCTGCGGACCAGCGCCACCAGCTCGCGGCCGAGGTCGTCGGGATCCTGCTCGACCCCGGACTTCAGCACCACGAAGCCCCGGGGGACCTGTCCCTTGAGTGGGTCGGCCACTCCGATCACCGCGCACTCGGCGACCGCCGGGTGGGCGGCGATCACGGCCTCCATCGAGCCGGTGGAGAGCCGGTGGCCGGCGACGTTGATCACGTCGTCGGTGCGACCCATCACGAAGAGGTAGCCGTCCTCGTCGAGGTAGCCGCCGTCACCGGAGAGGTAGTAGCCCTCGAACGCCGAGAGGTAGGACGACACGAACCGCTCGTCGTCGCCCCACAGCGTGGTGAGCGAACCCGGCGGCAGCGGGAGCCGCAGGCAGATCGCGCCCTCCTCCCCGGGCGCCGCCGGCGTGCCCTGCTCCCCCAGCACCTCGACCTGGAACCCCGGGACCGGGACGGTCGGTGACCCGGGCTTGATCGCCATCGGGGCCAGACCGCGCAGGTTCGAGGCGATCGGCCACCCGGTCTCGGTCTGCCACCAGTTGTCGATCACCGGGACGCCGAGCTCGTCGGTGGCCCACTCGTAGGTCCCCGGGTCGAGCCGCTCGCCGGCCAGGAACAGGGTCCGGAACGCGCTCATGTCGTGCCCGGCGAGCAGCCTGCCCTCCGGGTCCTCCTTCTTGATCGCCCGGATCGCCGTCGGGGCCGTGAAGAGCGCCTCGACCCGGTGCTCGGCGATCACCCTCCAGAAGGCGCCGGCGTCCGGGGTGCCGACCGGCTTGCCCTCGTAGAGCACGGTCGTCGCGCCGTTGATCAGCGGCGCATAGACGATGTAGGAGTGGCCGACGACCCAACCGACGTCGGACGCGGTCCACCACACCTGACCGCCGTGCACGTCGTAGATGTTGG
>JBDTXF010000499.1:0-2880 GCA_040006355.1 Nocardioidaceae bacterium
GGACGTCGACGGTGCGGCCGCAGGTGTCGTCGAGGTCCGCGCAGCCGGCGGCCCGTCCGGCCACGGTGATCATGTACGGCGCGAACATCACGCTGAGCACGGTCGTGTAGTAGGCCGAGTTGGCCCAGTCATACCAGTTCCAGGCGCGCTGCTGCCCGCGCCGGTCCACGGGCGGGAGGTCGGCGATGCCGCTGGTCACGCCGGTGCCTCCAGCCACTGGCCGCGGGCCTGGAGGACGTCGCGGAGGACGTCGGTGCAGTCGGTGATCAGCCCGTCGACGCCGAGGTCGAGCAGCAGACCCATCTCGTCGGGGTCGTCGATGGTCCAGACGTGCACCGGGTGGCCGGTGGCGTGAGCGCGCGCGATGAACCCCTCGGTGACGATGTGCAGGCCGCGGTTGCGGTGCGGCACCTGGAGGGCGTCCCCGCGGCCGGCCAGCAGCCGTCGGGCCAGCGAGCGGGGGCCGTAGCGGGTCAGGCCCACGCCCACCGGTCCGTAGGACGTCGCCACCGGTCGGCTCACCAGCCTGCGGAACGCAGCCAGCCGCCGCTCCGAGAACGCCCCGACGCAGACCCGGTCGTGCACCCCGGTGCTCTCGACGAGGTCCGCGAGCCGGGGGACGGCGGCGTCCGACTTCAGGTCGATGTTGAACCTCGTGCGCGGGAAGTGCTCGAGCAGGTCCGGCATCAGCGGGATCCGCTCGCGACCCCCGATCAGGGCGTCGCGCACCTCGTCGTACCTCAGGCGCGTGATGCTGCCGACGCTCGTGGTGACCCGGTCCAGGACGTCGTCGTGGAAGGCCAGCAGCCGGCCGTCGAGTGTGGAGTGGACGTCGGTCTCGAGGTAGCCGTAGCCGAGCCCGACGGCGTGCTCGAAGGCGGTCAGGGTGTTCTCGAGACCCGCGAGGTCCGGGTGCCGGGCGCCGCCGCGGTGCGCGAAGGCGAGGACCGCCCCGGGCTGGTCCAGGCCGGCGTCGAGGAACGGGAGACCGGTGCGGGGTCGCGTCACGCGAGCAGTATGGACCGGCATGGCTCCACCCTGGCCCGCGAGCCACGGGCGGCGCATCCGTGCTCGTACTCAGTCACCGTGGCTCGGGCTCAGATGTCGCGGAAGGTCTCGATGCTCGCGCCGAGGTGGTTCAGGCGGGTGGCCAGGTCCTCATAGCCGCGGTTGATCACGTAGACCGAACGCAGCACCGAGGTGCCGCGGCACGCGAGCATGCCCAGCAAGATGACCACGGCCGGGCGCAGCGCGGGCGGGCAGACGACCTCGGCGCCGCGCCAGCGGGTCGGCCCCTCGATCATCACCCGGTGCGGGTCGAGCAGCTTGACCGAGGCGCCGAGCCTGGTCAGGTCGGTGAGGTAGATCGCGCGGTTCTCATAGACCCAGTCGTGCAGCAGGGTCTGGCCCTCGGCGACCGCGGCGATCACCGCGAAGAACGGCAGGTTGTCGATGTTCAGCCCCGGGAACGGCATCGGGTGGATCTTGTCGATGGGGGAGTGCAGCTCCGAGACCAGGGTGTCCAGGTCGACCAGGCGGGTCTTGCCGTTGGCGGCGACGTACTCATCGCTGCGCACGTAGCGGAAGCCCATCTCCTCCAGCAGCGCGAGCTCGATCTCGAGGAACTCGATCGGGACCCGGCGGATGGTGATCTCCGACCTGGTCACGATCGCCGCGGCGAGCAGCGACATCGCCTCGATCGGGTCCTCCGAGGGCGCGTAGTCCACGTCCACGTCGATGTCGGGGGTGCCGTGCACGCTCAGCGTGGTGGTGCCGATGCCGTCGATGCGGACCCCGAGCTTCTCCAGGAAGAAGCAGAGGTCCTGGACCATGTAGTTGGGGCTGGCGTTGCGGATCATCGTCACGCCGTCGTGCCGGGCGGCCGCGAGCAGGGCGTTCTCGGTGACGGTGTCGCCGCGCTCGGTCAGCACGATCGGGCGGGTCGGGGAGACCGCGCGGTTCACGGTGGCGTGGTAGCTGCCCTCGGTGGCCTTGACCTCGAGCCCGAAGGGACGCAGCGCGGCCATGTGCGGCTCGACGGTGCGGGTGCCGAGGTCGCAGCCACCCGCGTAGGGCAGCTCGAAGACGTCCTGGAGGTGCATCAGCGGGCCGAGGAACATGATCACCGACCGAGTACGGCGCGCCGCGTCCTCGTCGATCCGGTCGAGGTCGAGCTGTGCCGGCGGGATGATCTCGAGGTCGTTGTCCTCGTTGAGCCACCGGGTCTGCACCCCCATGCTGGCCAGCACCTCGAGCAGCCGGTTGACCTCCTCGATCCGCGCGACCTTGCGCAGCGTCGTACGCCCTCGGTTGAGCAGTGACGCGCACAGCAGCGCGACGCCGGCGTTCTTCGAGGACTTCACGTCGATCGAGCCGGACAGGGTGGTCGGGCCGGTCACCCGCAGGTGGGTGGGTCCGGAGCCGAGGGAGACGATCTCGGAGTCCAGCGCCTCGCCGATGCGGGCGAGCATCTCCAGGGAGAGGTTCTGGTGGCCGCGCTCGATGCGGTTCACCGCGCTCTGGCTGGTGGTGAGCACCTCGGCGAGCTGCTGCTGGGTCCAGCCGCGGTGCTTGCGCGCGTCCCGGATCAGGTTGCCGATGCGAGCCAGGTAGTCGTCTGCCATGCAGAACACGTTATCTCACATATGAGATACGTCGAACGCACCGTGGGGGCGTGGCGTGTCGGACCCGTCGCCGGGCACGGTCGGTGGGGCCTAGTCTGCCGGGATGGCACCCTGGAGCCGCTCGACAACACCCCTGGCGGTGGTGCTGGCCGCCGTGGCGATGCTCACGGCGGGCTGCACCGGCGGGGGCACCGACAACGGCACTGGGGGAGCAGCACCCTCGGCGACGACCGGACCGGTCGTCGTGCGACTGCGG
>JBDTXF010000500.1:0-2865 GCA_040006355.1 Nocardioidaceae bacterium
ACAGGGGGGTGACGTAGGCGCCGGAGATGCCGCCGTCGACGAGGAAGGCGTTGGCGGTGATGAAGCTGGACTCGTCGGAGGCCAGGAAGAGCACCGCGTCGGCGATCTCCGACGGCTCGGCGAAGCGGCCCATCGGCACGTGCACCAGCCGGCGCTGGGCGCGGTCCTGGTCCTTGGCGAACAGCTCCTGGAGCAGCGGGGTGTTCACCGGCCCCGGGCAGAGCGCGTTGACCCGCACGCCGTCGCGGGCGAACTGGACGCCGAGCTCGCGAGACATCGACAGCACTCCGCCCTTGGACGCGGAGTAGGAGATCTGCGAGGTCGCAGCACCCATCACCGCCACGAACGAGGCGGTGTTGATGATCGAGCCCTTCCCCTGCTCGAGCATGTAGGGGAGCACGGCCTTGCAGCAGAGGTAGACACTCGTCAGGTTGACCTCCTGCACACGACGCCAGGAGTCCAGGTCGGTGTCCAGGATCGAGTCGTCCTCGGGCGGTGAGATCCCCGCGTTGTTGAACGCGACGTCCACCGAGCCATAGGTGTCCTTCGCCGTCTTGAACAGCGCGTCGACCTGGTCCTTGTCGGTGACGTCGCAGTGGACGTAGAGGCCCGCGATCCCGTCCACGATCTCCTTGCCGCGCGCGTCGTCGAGGTCGCCGACCACGACCTGCGCACCCTCCTGCGCGAACCGCTGCACGGTCGCGAGGCCGATGCCCGAGCAGCCACCGGTGACGACCGCGACCCTTCCGTCCAGACGTCCTGCCATGTTCTGTGTTCCTCCCTCGCTAGTGACCTGGGTGGTGACGCGCTAGTGCGCGATGAAGACGTTCTTCTCCTCGGTGAAGGCGTTCGGCGCGTCCGGTCCGAGCTCACGGCCGAGGCCGGACTGCTTGTAGCCACCGAAGGGCGTCCAGTAGCGCACCGCCGAGTGCGAGTTCACCGACAGGTTGCCGGACGCGATGCCCCGGGCCACCCGCAGCGCACGACCCACGTCGCCGGTGAAGATCGACCCGGACAGCCCGTAGTCGGTGTCGTTGGCCTTGGCCACGGCGTCCGCCTCGTCGTCGAAGGCCATCACCGAGACCACCGGGCCGAACACCTCCTCGCGCCAGATCGGCTCGTCGGTCGACGAGGACAGCGCGACCGTCGGCGGCACCCAGAAGCCGGGACCCTCGGGCACCGGACCCGTGAACGCGACCTCGGCCTCGTCGACATAGGACGACACGACGTCCTTCTGGTGCTGGGAGATCAGCGGGCCCATCTCGCTGGCCCGGTCGCCCGGGTCCAGCACCACCATCGAGCGGACGGCCTTCTCGAACAGCCCCAGGAACTCGTCGTACGCCGTGCGCTCGACCAGGATGCGCGAGCGGGCGCAGCAGTCCTGGCCGGCATTGTCGAAGACGGCGTACGGCGCGGAGGCGGCTGCTGCAGCGAGGTCGGCGTCGGCGAAGATGACGTTGGCGCTCTTGCCACCGAGCTCGAGGGTGCAGCGCTTCACCTGGTCGGCGCAGCCCGCCATGATCTGCTTGCCGACCGCGGTCGAGCCGGTGAAGGCGACCTTGCGGACCAGCGGATGGGTCACGAAGCGCTCGCCGACGACCGACCCCTTGCCGGGGATCACGCTCAGCACGCCCTCGGGGAGGCCGGCCTCGAGCGCCAGCTCACCGATCCGGATCGCGGTCAGCGGGGTGAGCTCGGCGGGCTTGAGCACCACGCAGTTCCCGGCCGCGAGGGCAGGGGCCATCCCCCAGGCCAGGATCGGCATCGGGAAGTTCCAGGGCACGATGATGGCGACCACGCCGAGGGGCTCGCGGAAGGTCAGGTCGATGCCGCCGGGCACCGGGATCTGCCGGCCGAACATCCGCTCGGGCGAGGCGGAGTAGTAGTTCAGGCAGTCCCGGACGTTGCCGGCCTCCCAGGTCGCGTTGCCCCAGGTGTGGCCGGCGTTGCGCACCTCGATCCCGGCGAGCTCCTCGACGTGGTCCTCGACGACGGAGGCGAAGCGGCGCAGCAGCCGGGCCCGCTCCCCGGGTGCGACGTCACGCCAGGCCGGGAACGCGGCGTGCGCCCGCTCGATGAGGACGTCGGTCGCCTCGACGGTGGCCAGCGCGACGTCAGCGACGGGCTGCTCGGTGGCCGGGTTGACGACGGTGAAGGTGCTCCCTGAGGTCACCGGGGTCACATCCTCTCGAAGCCGCGTCGCAGCTCCCAGTCGGTGACGGCAGCACCGAAGGAGGCCAGCTCGACGTCGGCCATGTTCGTGTAGTGGTCGACGACCTCGTCGCCGAGGACCGCACGCGCGACCCCCGAGTCGGCGAAGGCCTCCCTGGCCCTGGCCAGGGTGTTCGGCACCTTCGGCGCGTCGGAGGTGTAGGCGTTGCCCACCAGCTCGGGCCCGAGCTCCAGCTCGTGCTCGATACCGTGCAGTCCGCCCGCCAGCATGGCAGCCAGGGCCAGGTAGGGGTTCACGTCCCCCCCGGGCAGCCGGTTCTCCATGCGCGCCGAGGCACCGTGACCGACCAGCCGCACGGCGCAGGTCCGGTTGTCCAGCCCCCAGGCCACCGCCGTCGGGGCGAACGAGCCGTCGGCGAACCGCTTGTAGGAGTTGACGTTCGGCGCGTAGAGCAGCGTGAAGTCGGTCATCGTGGCGAGCACACCGGCGACGAAGTGGTCATAGAGCGGGGTCCGCTCGCCGTCCTTCCAGAACACCGTCGAGCCGTCGGACCCGCGCAGGGACAGGTGGATGTGGCACGAGTTGCCCTCGCGCTCGTTGAACTTCGCCATGAAGGTCAGCGCCTTGCCGTGCTGGTCGGCGATCTCTTTCGCGCCGTTCTTGTAGATCGTGTGGTTGTCGCAGGTGGCCAG
>JBDTXF010000501.1:0-2862 GCA_040006355.1 Nocardioidaceae bacterium
GCGCACCGGCCAGCGCGCGAACGGCGGCGTCGCGGTCGTCGGCGGCCCGCTCGCGGTTCAGCTGCGCCCGCGCGTGCAGCTCGAGGACGGGAAGGCATCGGGTGGCGCGCTGGTGCCCTTCGAGCGCGGCGCGCGCCGCCAGCGCGGTGGGCTCGGACTCCGCGAGCGCGGCCAGCGTCCGGTCGGCGGCGACCCGGCGCAGCCGCTGCTCCGCCTGACGGGTGCCGACCTCGAGACGCAGCCGCGCGGAGGTCAGGTCGGCGCGAGCCACGTCGTGGGCGCCTCGGGCCAGCCCGGCGTCGGTCCGCGCGGCGCAGAGCGTGGCACCCAGCCAGGGCAGGACCTCCCCCTCGGCCGCCGCCACCGGCAGTGCCTCGCCGCTCAGCGCGTCGGGGACGTGGGTGGCCGCCCGGTCGGCGACGGTGTCGAGGATGCGCTGCACCGCGGACTCGCCCACGGCCGCCTCGCCCTTGAGCCGCCGGCTGCGCTCGTGCACCCAGTCCTCGATGCGTGCGAACCGGTCGGTGCCGAAGAGCTGCTGCAGCACGTCGTGGCGCTCCTGGGAGCTGGCGCGCAGGAAGGTCTGGAACTCGCCCTGCGGCAGCAGCGCCACCTGCACGAACTGGCCGGCGCTCATGCCCATCAGGTCGTGGACCAGCAGGCCGACCTCCGCCGCTCGCGCGGACAGGAAGTGCTCGACCCCGCCCGTCGTCTCGGTGATCGAGGCGGACGCCTTCTCGAGGGCCAGCCCGGTGCCGCGCTTCTTGGGTCGGGTCCACTCCGGGCTGCGGCGGATCAGGAACCGCCGGGACTGCACGGTGACGTCGAGCACCACCTCGGGCCTGGCGTCGGCCGGGGCGTGCTGGGACTTGAGCGTTTTGACGCCACGGGCGCCTGGGACGGTGCCGTAGAGCGCGAAGCAGACCGCGTCGAGCAGGCTGCTCTTGCCGGCGCCGGTCGGGCCGGTCAGCAGGAAGAGTCCGGCGTCGTTGAGCTCGTCGAAGTCCACGCGCTCGGTGCCGGCGAACGGCCCGAACGCCGAGACCGAGAGGCTGTGCAGCCGCATCAGCCGACCCTGCTGCGCGGCGCCGGTCGGTCGCCGGTGGGCTCGAGGTGGACGTCGGCGTCGCGGTCGTCGTTCAACCGGCACGCGTCGCAGGCGAGCTGCAGCAGCAGCTCCTCCTCGGTGGTGGCCTCGAGCTCGCGCACCTCGGCGACGAACCCGAGCGCGACGTCCAGGTCGCTGCGGCCGTCGATGCGTGGCATCACCCGGCTGCGGTGGCGGACCGCGCCGTCGGGGTCGAAACCGAGCATCAGGGTGTGCGGGAACCGCGCCCGCAGCTGCTCCATGGCCTGTAGCGGACGACGCTGGTCCGTGAGGGTGACCTGCAGCCAGGCGTCCTCGAGCGTGCTGTGTCGGGGGTCGGCCATCAGGTCCTCGAGGCGCCCGCGCACCGTCGCGAGACGTCGAGGAACGGGCGCGGCGACGAACTCGGCCGACGTCACCCCCTCGGCGCCGAGGTCGACGAGCCAGGAGCCCTTCAGCTGGCCGGCCTCGGAGAACGAGTAGGCCAACGGTGAGCCGGAGTAGCGGACCGTGTCGGTCAGCGTGGCCCGGCCGTGCAGGTGTCCGAGAGCGGCGTAGTCGACGCCGGTGAAGAGCCGGGTCGGCGCGACCTGGACGCCGCCGACCGAGATGTCGCGCTCGCTGGCCGACGACAGGGAGGCCGCGGACTCGGGACTGCCGGCGACGAACGCGTGCGCCAGCACGACCGATCGGGTGCCGGGTCGACCGGCGAGGTCGGCGTCCACGCGGGCCATCGCCGCGGTCAGGGCCGCCTCGTGGCTGCGGGCCGGGAGGTCCCACGCAGCGCGCACGGCGTCGGGCTCGAGATAGGGGATCGCGTGCACGGCGACGGAGCCGTGCGCGTCCTCGAGGAGCACCGGGGTGCCGACGTCCTGCCAACGGGTGCGCAGGTGCACCCCGGACGCGTCCGCCAGCCGGGCGTTGAAGCCCAGCCGGGCCGGCGAGTCGTGGTTGCCGCTGGACACCACGACCGAGGCACGCGAGGAGGCCAGCCGGGCGAACGTGTCGTCGGCCAGCTCGACGGCGTCGACGGGGGGCAGGGCCCGGTCGTAGACGTCCCCGGCGAGCACCACGAGGTCGACCCGCTCGGTCTCGACCACCTCGAGCAGGTGGTCGAGGTGGGCCGCCTGGGCGCCGAGCATCCCGACACTGTGGAACGAGCGTCCCAGGTGCCAGTCGGAGGTGTGGAGGATGCGCACGTCCCGACCGTAGGGCGGCCCACCGACAGAACCGCTCTCACACGCCGAGGCGCTGCGGCGCCGAGTAGACGACGTACCTCCCGCCGCGCACGAACCCGGCCGTGCACAGCCCTGCTCCGTCGGCCAGGTGCACCGCGAGGCTGGAGGGGGCCCCGACGGCGGCGAGCACACCGATGTCGGCGACCACGGCCTTCTGGACGATCTCGAAGCCGATCCGGCCGCTGACGCAGAGCAGCGGGGTGGCGGGCGAGGCTCCCGCGAGGATCCGCGCGCCGACGACCTTGTCGACGGCGTTGTGCCGCCCGATGTCCTCGCGGACGACCAGTGGGGAGCCGGTCTCGTCGAAGAGCCCGGCGGCATGCAGGCCGCCGGTGGAGTCGAACACCTTCTGCTCGGCCCGGAGCCGGTCCGGCAGCCCGAGCAGCACGTCCGCGCCCACCGAGAGCCCGGCCCACCGGTCGGCCCCTCCCCCGGCGGGGTGGCGGACCTCGCACATCGCCAGCACGTCCTCGATGCTCTCGGTGCCGCAGACCCCGCAGGCCGACGACGCCGCGGACAGGCCCGCGTAGCGCTCGG
>JBDTXF010000502.1:0-2848 GCA_040006355.1 Nocardioidaceae bacterium
GCACCGCCTCGTCGAGGTAGCCGGTGTTCACCATCGGCTGCGCGCAGCAGGTCTGCCCGGCCGGGAAGTCCACGTCGACGCCCAGCCGCCGCAGCAGGCGTACGACGGCCTTGCCGGTCTCGGGGAACATCGCGTCGTTGACGCAGGTCACCATCAGCGCCACTCGCATGGGCCTCACTGTGACACAGCCGCCCCCACCAGCCGGGCCTCGGCCTCGGCCCAGGCGGCGTCGGCACCGTGCGGCTCGTAGCGCGCCACGTCGTGGGTCGCGGCGACCAGTGCCCGCATCGCCGCGAGGTCGGCCAGGTCGGCGCCGAGGGTGCGGGCCTGCACCAGCACGTTGCCGAGGGCGGCGGCCTCGACCGGGCCGGCGAGCACGGGCACCGCGCATGCGTCGGCGGTGAGCGCGCAGAGAAGCTCGTTGCGTGCGCCCCCGCCGACCACGTGCACCACCTCGACGTCCCGTCCGCTCAGCCGGCCGGCCGCGCGCACCTGTCGTCGGTAGGCCAGGGCCAGGCTCTCCAGGATGCACCGCACCGTCGCTCCCCGGGTCGCCGGCGGCGCCTGGCCGGTGGCCAGGCAGGCCGCCTCGAGGCGCGCGGGCATGTCACCGGGCGCCAGGAACTCCGGGCCGTCGACATCGACCATCGGCCCGAACGGAGCCGCGGCGGCCGCCTCGGCCAACAGCCCGGCCAGGTCGTCCACGTCGTGCAGACCCCAGCCCCGCATCGTCTCGCTGAGCACCCAGAGCCCCATCACGTTGCGCAGGAAGCGGATCGTCGCATCGACCCCGCCCTCGTTGGTGAAGTTCGCGGCGCGCGCCTCGTCGGTGAGCACCGGGGTGTCCAGCTCCACCCCGACCAGGGACCAGGTGCCCGAGGAGATGTAGGCGAAGGACGAGCCGGGCGAGGCCGGCACGGCGACCACCGCGGAGGCGGTGTCGTGCGAGCCGACCGCGATCACCGGCGTCGACGCGGGCAGCCCGGTGGTGTCCGCGACGTGCGCGAGCAGCGTGCCGAGCACCTCGCCGGGCTCGCGCAGCGGCGCCAGCAGCCGCTCCGGTACGTCGAGCCGTTCGGCGAGCGCGGTGGCCCAGACCCGCGCGCGCACGTCGTAGAGCTGGGTGGTGGAGGCGTTCGTCGCCTCCGCACCGACCTGGCCGGTGAGCCAGTAGCCGAGCAGGTCGGGCACCAGCAGCATCGTCTCGGCGTCGTCGAGGTCGTTCTCGGCGAGCAGCTGGAAGACCGTGTTGAAGGGCAGGTGCTGCAGCCCGGTGACGGCGTAGAGCTCCTCGTCGGTGACCACCCGTCGCACCCGCTCCCGCAGGCCGGCCGTGCGGCTGTCGCGGTAGCAGAACGCGTCACCGAGCAGGATGCCGTGCTCGTCGAGCAGGCCGTAGTCGACCGCCCACGCGTCGATGCCGACGGCGTCGACCGGGCCGGCCGACGCGAGGCCGCGCAGGACCTCGCGGTAGAGCCGGCTGAGGTCCCAGTGCAGGCTGCCGTCGGCGGCGGGCACCGGCCCGTTGGCGAACCGGTGCACCTCCTCCAGCGTGAGGACCCCGGGTCCGACCGTGCCGACCATCACGCGGCCGCTGGTGGCCCCGAGGTCGACGGCGGCGACCCGCACGGAGGTGGTCATGCCTCAGCGCAGGAAGCCGGCTGCCACGCCGGCGTCGACGGGCACGTGCAGGCCGGTGGTGTGGGTCAGGTCGCCGCCGGCGAGGGCGAACACCGCGGCCGCGACGTGCTCGGGCAGCACCTCGAGCTTGAGGATGGTGCGCTGGGCGTAGAACTCGCCGAGCTCCTCCTCGGGGACGCCGTAGACCTTGGCGCGCTGGGCGCCCCAGCCCTTGGCGAAGATCCCCGACCCGCGGACCACACCGTCCGGGTTGACACCATTGACCCGGATGCCGTGCGCACCGAGCTCGGCTGCGAGCAGCCGCACCTGGTGGGCCTGATCGGCCTTGGCCGCGCCGTAGGCGACGTTGTTCGGCCCGGCGAACACCGAGTTCTTCGAGGAGATGTAGACGATGTCGCCGCCCATCCCCTGGTCGACCATCGCCTTGGCGGCCGCCCGCGAGACGAGGAACGAGCCCTTGGCCATCACGTCGTGCTGCAGGTCCCAGTCGCGCTCGGTGGTCTCGAGCAGCGGCTTGCTGATCGAGAGGCCGGCGTTGTTCACCACCAGGTCGACGCCACCGAAGGCGAGGGCGGCTGCGTCGACCGAGCGCTGCACGGCGTCGGCGTCGGTGACGTCTGCTACCAGGGCGACCGCCCGGTCCGAGGTGCCCGGCCCCCCGTTGATCTGGTCGGCGACAGCCCTGGCGCCGGCCTCGTCGATGTCGGCGACCACGACACAGGCGCCCTCGCTGGCCAGCCGCTCGGCGATCGCCCTGCCGATGCCGGAGCCCGCGCCGGTGACCAGCGCGACCCGGCCGGCGAGCGGCTTCGGCGGGGGCATCCGCTGCAGCTTGGCCTCCTCGAGCGACCAGTACTCGATCCGGAACTTCTCGCTCTCGGCGATCGGAGCGTACGTCGAGAGGGCCTCCGCTCCGCGCATCACGTTGATGGCGTTGACATAGAACTCGCCGGCGACGCGCGCGGTCTGCTTGTCCCTGCCGAAGGAGAACATCCCGACCCCGGGCACCAGCACGATCGCCGGGTCGGCGCCGCGCATCGCCGGGCTGTCGGAGCTGGCATGCCGGTCGTAGTAGGCGGCGTACTCCTCGCGATAGGCGACGTGCAGCTCCCTGAGGCGCCGCACGACCTCGTCGAGCGGCGCCGACGCCGGCAGGTCGAGCACCAGCGGGCGGACCTTGGTGCGCAGGAAGTGGTCGGGGCAGGAG
>JBDTXF010000503.1:0-2822 GCA_040006355.1 Nocardioidaceae bacterium
GGGGAACGTCGCGGCGACGATGGTGGTGCCGTGCGGGGCGAGCCCGGTGGCGTCGCCCTCGGGCAGCGATCGGCGGCTCGGCAGCAGGTCAGGAGCCTGGTCGGACAGGAAGTCCGCGAAGGACGAGGAGCCG
Organism: Nocardioidaceae bacterium; assembly: GCA_040006355.1. GTDB lineage: Bacteria > Actinomycetota > Actinomycetes > Propionibacteriales > Nocardioidaceae > Nocardioides_B. The sequence goes on from JBDTXF010000503.1 coordinate 134, forward strand.
GACGCGAAGAACGCCGGCCCCAGGCTCCTGGTGCGGGAGTCGCTCAACGGCTACTCCCCACCCTTCTGGATGAAGGACTTCACGAAGTCCTCGGCGTTGGTCTCCAGGACGTCGTCGATCTCGCCGAGGATCGCGTCGATGTCCTCGTCGAGCTGCTCCTTGCGCTCGGCGACGTCGGTCTGGGCGGCGGCCTCGGACTGCTCCTCGGTCTCCGAGGACTTCTTCGGTTGCTTCTGCTCCTGGGCCATCAGGTCCTCCTGGGTGCGGGTCTCGACGAGCGCGAACACCTCTGACGGGGCTGGGCCCGACGACGTTGTGTCCGACCCTACCTAGTCAGCGCGGCGAACAAGGCCTCTGCTGTGTCACAACGGTCCAACAGTTCTCCGACGTGCGCGCGGCTGCCGCGCATCGGGTCGATCGTGGGGACCCGCTGGAGCGACTCGCGGCCCGGGAGGTCGAAGATCACCGAGTCCCAGGACGCGGCGGCGATCTGGTCGCCGTACTTCTCCAGACAGCGGCCGCGGAAGTAGGCCCGGGTGTCCACCGGCGGGCGGTGGATGGCCTCGACGACCTCCTCGTCGGTCAGCAGCCGGTCGATGCGGCCCAGCCGGACGAGCCGGTGGTAGAGCCCCTTGTCGGGGCGGACATCGGCGTACTGCAGGTCGATGGCGTGCAGCTTGGCGTCGTCCCAGCCGAGCCCGTCGCGTTCGCGGTAGCCCTCCAGGAGCCGCAGCTTCGCGACCCAGTCGAGCTCGCGCGCGCAGAGCATCGGATCGGTCTCGAGCCGGTCGAGCACCGACTCCCAGCGGGCCAGCACGTCGATGGTCTGCTCGTCCGCGTCGGAGCCGGCCCGGTCCTCGACGTACTTCTTGGCGAGGTCGAGATACTCCATCTGCAGCTGTACGGCGGTCAGCCTCCTGCCGTCGGACATCGTGAGCAGGTGCTTGAGGGAAGGGTCGTGCGAGACGTCGCGGAGCCCTCGCACCGGCTGCTCGACGGAGAGGTCGGAGCCGATGAACCGGTCCTCGATCATCGCCAGCACCAGCGACGTGGTGCCGACCTTGAGGTAGGTGGAGATCTCGGCGAGGTTCGCGTCGCCGATGATCACGTGCAGCCGACGGTACTTCTCGGGGTCCGCGTGCGGCTCGTCGCGGGTGTTGATGATCGGCCGCTTCAGCGTCGTCTCGAGCCCCACCTCGACCTCGAAGTAGTCCGAGCGCTGGCTGATCTGGAAGCCGTCCTCACGACCGTCCTGCCCGATGCCGACCCGTCCGGCACCGCACATGACCTGGCGGCTGACGAAGAACGGCGTGAGGTTCTTGACGATCTCGCTGAACGGCGTGGACCGGCGCATCAGGTAGTTCTCATGGGCGCCGTAGGACGCGCCCTTGTTGTCGGTGTTGTTCTTGTAGAGCACGATCGGCGCGGCGCCGGGGATCGTCGCCGCGAAACGCGTGGCGTCGAGCGCGACCAGCTCCCCCGCCTTGTCCCACTTGACGATGTCGCGCGGGTTGGTGCACTCCGGCGTGGAGTACTCCGGGTGCGCGTGGTCGACGTACAGCCTGGCGCCGTTGGTCAGGATCACGTTCGCGAGGCCGAGGTCCTCGTCGGTGAGCTGGGACGCGTCCGCGCTCTCGCGGGACATGTCGAACCCCCGCGCGTCGCGCAGCGGGGACTCCTCCTCGAAGTCCCAGCGGGCCCGACGGGCTCTCAGCGTGCTGCTGGCGTAGGCGTTCACGACCTGGGAGGAGGCGACCATCGGGTTGGCCGTGGGCTGGCCCTGCACCGAGATCCCGAACTCGGTCTCGGTGCCCATCACGCGCCGCACGGTCATGCCAGGAGCCTACGCGTGCGCTCCTGACAGGATGCTCCCATGCCTGAGATCGTCGCCCTCGTGGACTCCTCCGGTGCCGTGGTGGGCCGTGCCGAGCGCTCCGTCGTACGCCGGGACAACCTGCTGCACGCAGCGACGGCAGTCCTGGTCCGCGACGGGGACGGACGGATCTATGTGCACCGGCGCTCGCCGGAGAAGGACTGGGCACCCGGCCACCACGACGCGGCAGCGGGTGGGGTGCTCGTCGACGGCGAGGAGCCGGCCGCCTCGGCAGCACGGGAGCTGGCGGAGGAGCTGGGCATCAGCGGCGCCGACCTGCACCCGCTCGGCCTGTCGGTCTTCGAGGACGAGACCACCCGCTGCGTCGAGCACTGCTTCGAGACGACGTGGACAGGCGCTGTCCAGCACGCGGACGGCGAGGTGGTCTGGGGCGCCTGGATGTCGCTCACCGAGCTCGACGCGCACCTCGCCGACCCGGGCTGGCCGTTCGTGCCGGACACCAGGGCGCTGCTCACCCGGCTCGCCCGCTCGGGCACCGGTGACTATGCGGTGCTGGCGTCGCTGGTGCCGACCCGGGAGGGGTGAGTCCGCTCAGCGCTTCGGCTTCTGCTTGCGGGGAAGGTTGAGGTACTGCGTGCCCGGCTCGTGCCAGCGGTCGTCCATCCCGCGCGATCCCCACGAGACCAGGCCGACGAACACCACGAGCACGACGGCCAGAGTGATCCAGAAGAACATGGACCCAGGCTAGGTCACGCCCGCGAGCCGGCCCGGGCGCCCCTCAGAGATACTGCCCGGTGTTGGAGACGGTGTCGATGGACCGGCCCGGCTCGGTGCCATGCTTGCCGGTGATCAGGG
>JBDTXF010000504.1:0-2821 GCA_040006355.1 Nocardioidaceae bacterium
CCTTGCGGAGCATGTAGGCGAGGGCGTCGCTGTAGCTCTCCTCGTCCTCGACGACCAGCACTCGGGTCACGGTGTTGCCTCCTGTTGGGTGCGCGCGTCAGGCGCGCCGGGGGATGTCCGGGGGGTGAGGGGGTGCTGGGCCGACGCCTCGGCCGGCCGGCCGAGGGCCGCGTCGGAGGCGCGGCGGGGCAGCGCGAGGGTGAAGGTCGAGCCCTGGCCCTCGACGGACCAGACCCGGACGTCGCCGCCGTGGGAGGCGGCGACGTGCTTGACGATGGACAGCCCGAGACCGGTCCCGCCCGTGGAGCGGTGCCGGGCCGGGTCGATGCGGTAGAACCGCTCGAAGATCCGGTCGATCTCCTGGGCGGGGATGCCGATGCCCTGGTCGGTGACCGTCAGGTCGACCATCAGGTCGTCGGCCCGGCCGGCCACCACGACCCGGCTGTGCTCGGGTGAGTAGGCGACGGCGTTGGCGACCAGGTTGCCGAGCGCGAGGGCGACCTCGTCGCGCTTGCCCAGGATCTGCAGCCCCCGCTCGCCGTTGTGCACCAGGTTGATCCGCTTGGCCTGGGCGTCGATGGCGCTCTGGTCGATCGCGAGGGACACGATCGCGTCGACGTCGACGATCTCCGGCTCGTCGAGCGGGTCGTCTCCCTGCAGCCGGGACAGCTCGATGATCTGCTGCACCAGCTTGGTCAGCCGGGCGCTCTCGGTCTGCATGCGGCCGGCGAACCGGGTGACCGCCTCCGGGTCGTCGGCGGCCTCCTGCACCGCCTCGGCGAGCAGGTTCAGGGCGCCCACGGGCGTCTTGAGCTCGTGGGAGACGTTCGCGACGAAGTCCCGACGGATCGACTCGACGCGGCGCTCGCGGGTGCGGTCGTCGACGAGCGCCAGCACCAGCCGGCTGCTCAGCGGCGCGACCCGGGCTGTCACGTAGGTCGAGCGCCCGGGATGGCCGGACCGCTGGGCGAGCACCAGCTCGGTCTCGCGGATCTGCCCGTCACGGCGTACCTGGCGGATCAGGTCGGCGAGCTCCTCGACCGCGACCCGGTTGCCGCGCACCAGCCCGAAGGCGTACGCCGCAGCAGACGCCTTGAGCACCTCGTCGGTCTCATCGACGACGAGGGCGCTGGAGCGCAGCACGCTGAGCACGGTGGCGATGCCCGGGGGGACGGCGGGCTCGTCGGCCTGCACCTGTGAGCGCATCTGTCGCTCGCTGACCCGCCACGCGAGGACGACACCGGCTCCCAGCACTGCGCCGAGCAGTGCGAAGAGGAGGGCCTGCGTCGTCCTGTCCACCTCTTGATCGTACGCACGTCGTCACGTCGCGTTCGCCAGTCGTCACCGCGCTGACCTGCGCTTTCGTGCAGTGTTCACCGCTCGTTCATGCTCCGTCGCCGCCGGGTCGCCCCCCCGTCACCGGGTGGACACCTGGGGTCCGTAGCGTCCCACCATGCGCAATGCCTACTTCGACCAGCTCGACACCATCGTCGACGAACTGGTCACGATGACCCACGAGGTGCAGGAGGCCGTGTCCCGCGCGACGCAGGCCCTGCTCACCGCCGACGCCGAGATCGCCGAGCGGGTCATCTCCGACGACGCCGCCATCGACGCGGCCCGCGAGCGGGTGGAGCAGAAGTCCTTCGAGCTGCTGGCCCTGCAGCAGCCGGTCGCCACCGACCTGCGGATGCTCATCGCGGCGCTGCGGATGGTGGCGGACCTCGAGCGGATGGGCGACCTGTCGGTGCACGTGGCCAAAGTGGCCCGGCTGCGGGTGCCCGAGGTCGCGGTGCCCCGCGAGCTCATCCCGACCATCGAGCGGATGGCGATCGTGGCCGAGAAGATGGTCGGCTCGGTCGCCGGGGTGATCGCCCGGCGCGACCTCGAGGGCGCCCGCCAGCTCGAGGAGGACGACGAGGAGATGGACCAGCTGCGCCGCTCCTCCTTCCGGCTGATGCTCGACGACTCGTGGCCGCACGGCGTGGAGCCGGCCGTCGACATCGCGCTGCTGGGTCGCTACTACGAGCGGATCGCCGACCACGCCGTGTCCCTGGCCCGCCGGGTCGTCTACCTGGTCACCGGCGAGACCGTGACCACGGTCGACCACCTGTAGGCAGCGGCCCCGCCGTCACCGCGACGGTCCTGGCCGCCCGGCGCCGGTGCCATGATGGCCGGGTGAACGCGGTGTCACGCCCGTCGACCACGGTCGACCTCCCCGAGGACTACGCCGCTGCCGCGGAGCGCTTCGCCGCCGCGGTGGGGGCGACCGACCTGCGCGCTCCGGTGCCGGCCTGTCCCGGCTGGTCGGCCTACGACCTGGTGGTGCACCTCGGCAACGTGCACGCCTGGGCCGCCACGATCGTCGAGACCGGCCGACGGGCCGCGGAGCAGAACGACCGGCCACGCTCGTCGCGGGCGCGCTCGGTGCGCGAGTGGTACCTCGCCAAGGCCGAGGACCTCTACCAGGTGCTGCGGTGCATCCCCTCGGACCGGCCGTGCTGGAACTTCGTGTTCGGCGAGGGCGTCGCGGACTTCTGGCGCCGTCGCCAGCTGCACGAGACGACGGTGCACCGCATCGACCTCGACGTGGTCGCGGGTCGGGTCAGCGACCCCGCTCCCGAGGTCGCCGTCGACGGGGTGAGCGAGGTGCTCGAGGTGATGCTGACCCGGGCGCTCCAGCGAGGGCACCGGCTGCGGCTCGACGCTCCCGTCCAGCTCGTCGCCACCGACACCGGGGACAGCTGGGTGGTGTCCCCGCTCCAGCGGTCCCGGCCCGGCGTGCCCCGGGAGTCGTCCGGGTCGCCGCCGGGTCGGCGGGCCG
>JBDTXF010000505.1:0-2815 GCA_040006355.1 Nocardioidaceae bacterium
AGCACCTTGACCAGCACCAGCATCGCGTCGCGATCCACGCCGTTCTCGAGTTTGCCGCTGTCCACGTCCATGTTGCGCGTTTCAATCGCCGTCCAGAGCGGCGTGCGCCCGTACCAATCGACGACGTTGACGTCTGCTCCCCGCTCGATCGCAAACTGCGCGACGTTCGGGTGGTCGTTGGCAATCGCGATCAGCAGCGGCGTGATCGCGTTGGGATCCCGTTCCTGCAGATTCGCGCCGGCGGCCAGCAGGATGCGCGCCGACTCGAGCCGGCCGTCGCGCGCGGCATACAGCAGCGGCGTCAGGCCTCCCGGCGTGAGGGAGCGAGAGCCGCGCATCGGCAGCCCGCCGCGAATGATGCCGATGCCGTGGCCGAACCCGGGCACCGAGGCCACCACGACGTCGAGCCGGCCGAGCATCTCCTGGGTCTGGTCCAGCGCACCGTCGTCGAGGATGTCCACCTCGATGCCGCGCAGCAGCCGGAAGTCCCCGAGCTGTGCGTCCACCGCCGCCACCACCTCGAGCTGCTGGGTGAGCCGTGCCGCGGTGAGCCCGTTGGCGACCTTCAGCCGCGGCGAGTGGTCGGTGAGCACCAGGTAGTCGCGGCCGAGCTCGACCGCGGTCATCGCCATCTCCTCGATCGGCGACCCGCCGTCGGACCAGTCCGAGTGCGAGTGCAGGTCCCCGCGCAGCGCCTGCCGCACCTCCGCGCCACCCTCGGCGAGCGGGCCGGCGGTCGCCTCGAGCTCGGTGAGGTACGCCGGGACGCGGCCGGCGAGGCACTCCTCGACGATCGTGGAGGTCTTGGCCCCGATGCCCGGAAGGTCGCGCAGTGTCCCGGCCCTCGAGCGGGAGCGCAGCTCGCCGGGGTCGACGCCGAGCAGGGTGGCGGCGGCTCCGCGGTAGGCCTTGATCCGGTAGCCGTCCGCGAGGCGGCGCTCGAGCAGGAAGGCGATCCGGCGCAGGGTCGCGACCGGGTCGCGGCCGGCGGGCTGGCCGGCGGATGGGTCAGGGGACGTCACAGGGGCTCCGTCTGGTCCACCCCGGGATGTTGGGTCCCGAGGGCTGTCGAATTTTCGTCCACACCGTGTGCACGGTCATCATCGCTGGTCAGGATGGCTGTCCGCGAGTGACCCGGGCGTGTCCCCCACAGCGTCGTCCACCGGTCCCCCGGGTGCCGTCCACAGGCGGTCCGCGGCACTCCACACGCTGTCCACAGAGTTATCCACAGGGGTGGACGACACCGCGTTGACCCGGTCCGGGCCCGCGCCTAGGTTGGTGCGCAGATGAGGCCCTCGGCCGAGTCGGTGCGGCGCTCGCAAGGGGAAGGCAAGCGCCACACCGATGAGGCCGGGGGTCTTCTTCTTCTCCTGTGTGCTCACCGGTCGGTGAAGGTGGGGCGGCGCTTCTCCCGGGCGGCGCGGACCCCCTCCTGGAGGTCCTCGGTGGCCAGCGTCACCGGCTGGGCCAGCGCCTCCCACTGGAGCGCGGTCTCGAAGTCCGCATGCCCGCCGCCGCGCAGCGCCACGGTGGTCAGCCGGCTGGCGATCGGGGCGGTTGCCGCGATGCCGGCCGCGGTCTCCAGCACCCCGTCCAGGAACCCCTCGTCCGGCAGCACCGCGGAGACCAGCCCGAGCCGCAGCGCCTCCTCGGCGTCCACCGTGCGCCCGGTGAGCAGCAGGTCGCGCGCGTGCGCCTCGCCGACGACGTTCGGCAGCAGGTACGTCGCGGCCATCCCCGCATGCATGCCGAGCCGCACGAACGGCACCCCGAGCCGGGCCCCGGCGGCCGCATAGCGCAGGTCACAGGCCAGCGCGAGGCACAGGCCGGCCCCGATGGCCGGGCCGTTCACCGCCGCGACGGTGGGCACCTCGAGCTCCCGGATCGACAGCCAGGCACGATAGAACCGCAGCATCCGGGCGCGCAGGGCGTCCACGGAGGCGTCCGGCTCACTGGCGATCCAGCTGGTGTCGCCGCCGGAGCAGAACGCACCCCCATCGCCGGTGACCACCACCGCCCGCACATCGGCGTCACGGGACAGGGACTCGATCGCCGTGACCCAGGAGGCGGTCATCTCCTGCGACATCGCGTTGCGCTGCTGGGGGTTGTCCAGGGTGAGCACGGCGACGCCGTCGTCGCGACGGTCGAGGCGCAGGTGGCTCAGGTCGGGGGTCTGGCTCATGTGCCGGAGACTACCGAGACCCGGCGCCCGAGGCGGTCGCTGCGCGTGAAACCGGCCTCCGCCCGCCTGTGCCTGCATGCACCGACCCCCCGCCTGCCGTAGTGTGCGATGCGGTCGCACACGAGCGGCCCCGGCGGGAACTCACCGAGCTCCCCGCCGACGACCAGTTCGACAACAGCAAGGAGGCCGTCATGGCGGAGACCTGGAGCGGCGAGTTCTACTGCGTGAAGTGCAAGGAGAAGCGCGAGGCCAGTGGCGAGGTCAGGGTGAACGACAAGGGCACCCGCATGGCCAAGGCCGTGTGCCCGGTCTGCAGCACCAACCTGAACCGCATCCTCGGCAAGGCCTGAGCGCCCGGCCCGGATCGTCTTCGCGACGCGGGACTCCCTGACGGGGTCCCGCGTCGTGCTGTTCCCGGGGGCGACTGACCCTGTGGACGGGCGGATGCGCGCAGCCCTCCCGTCGGGCAGGCTGCTGCGGATGCGCCACCTTCTGCGACCCGGCACCCACGTGCTGCAGCGTGGCGCCGGCCAGCTCCAGGTGGGCCTGGACCCCGGCGGCGCGCTGCTGCTGCCCGACTCGCCGAGCGTCCGGGACACCCTGCGTCGGTTGAGCGCCTCGGGCTCCCCGGTC
>JBDTXF010000506.1:0-2810 GCA_040006355.1 Nocardioidaceae bacterium
GGCCATGGTGCGACGCCACTCGCCGTACACCGTCTCGTTGAGCTCTCGCAGCTCTGGGTCGTGCAGCGCGGCGGTCCATAGCTCGATCCACATGTGCCAGGACTCGATGACGGCTTCGTCCACAGGCAGGTAGGAGGTCAGGAAGGCGCGCAGCCGGTCCCGCGGATCCTCTTCGGAGTTGATCAGAGGGTTCCGGCGCGCCTGGGAGTTATGAAAGTTCCACACGAACGCAGCGTGCATGAGGTCCCGCTTCGTCCCGAAATAGTAGTGAACGGTGCCGGTACTGGCTCCAGAGCGCAGCGCGACATCAGACACGCGCATCGCTCTGAAGCCCTTCTCCGCCACGACCTCACGGGTCGCGGCCAGGATCTGTTCGCGTCGCTCTGCTTCTACGCTGGGGCGGGCCACGGTGTCCTCCGTCGTGCGCAGGGCGGGTTCGGAACGATATTTAATCGACGAGTCAACAATAGCTGTCGGGATCCCGAGGCGTCCTACGTAGGCTCCGCAGGACAAGATCACCCGCGACGTCGTGCAACAGCTCGGTCGGAGCAGTGACCGAAGGCGCGGGTCACCTGAGCGACACCGCCAGCTGCGCCTCCTCGCTGTTGCCCTGTCGCACCTGTCAGAGGCGGTGCCATCCCACTGACTCGACATGGTGGTCATCGCAGTGACTGCAAGTGGATCGATGAATCTCGCTGCCCGGCGGGGTTGACAAAGGCATGGGGGCGCGACAATCTGTGTTTATAACTGACTAGTTAGTCAACAATCGAGGAACGCCGATGAAGATCCCGAAGCATGTGGCCGCGGCGGCGGTCCGGACGGGATCAGGCGAGCTCCTGATCGCCCGGACGGATGTGCCTCGTACGCCCGACGGCGTCGCCTTCGGGGTCAAGGTCCACGCGCATGGGGAGGTCGTAGTTGTCCGTGTCCTCGCTTGATGGCTTCAGGACACCTGCGTCCGTCGCTGTCGTCGGCGCCTCCGACGACCACGCCAAGTGGGGCTATTGGTTGGCGCGCGGAGCCCTGGGCGGCCGCCATCGCCGCGCGGTATACCTCGTCAACAGCTCGTCCTCGACGGTGCAGGGGGAGACCTCCTACCCGAATGTCACGGCGTTGCCCGAGGTCCCCGAGCTCGTCGTGCTCTGCGTCCCACCGCGATTCATCGAAGGAGTCGTCAACGAGTCCCTGGCAAGAGGGGTGAAGGCGTTCCTGGGGATCACCGCCGGAGTGACCCACGAACAGCGCGTCGGCGCCGCGATCCGCGCGGCCGGGGCGCGCATCGTTGGCCCCAACAGCCTGGGTCTCTACGACGCCTCCACCGAGCTCCAGCTCGCATGGGGCAACTTCACCCCGGGTCCGCTGGCGATCGTGTCGCAGAGCGGTCAGCTGGGGTCGGAGATCGCGATTCTCGGCGAGCGTGCGGGTCTGGGCGTGTCCCGTTTCATCTCGGTGGGCAATCAGATCGACGTCAACGCTGCCGAGCTGCTCGATGACCTGATCGATCATGACGCGACCCGGATCATCGCGTTGTACCTCGAGAGCTTCGCCGATGGTGCCCATCTCGTGAAGACGTTGAGTGGTCTCGCGGAAGCCGGCAAGCAGACCATCATCTTGACCACCGGGGCGAGCGAGGCAAGCCAGCGCCTGGCCCAGTCGCACACTGGCTCACTAACCTCGGCCCTCGACACCGTGGACGCCGCCTGTCGCGCGGCGGGCGCGATCCGCGTCTCTACGCCGACTGAGCTCATCAACCTCGCCCACTACTTGAGCGTCGCTCCCAAGCCGAGGGGTCGGCGGGTCGCCGTGGTCAGCGACAGCGGCGGTCAGGGCGGAGTCGCGGCGGATGTCGCCGCGTCTTTCGGACTGTCCACGCCGGTGTTCTCCACTGAACTGCAGTCGAGGCTCGCAGGGATCCTCCCGCCCGGTCGGTCGGTTTCAAACCCGGTCGACCTCGCCGGCGCAGGCGAAGCCGATCTCAACGCCTACGCGGACTTGAGCCAGATCCTGCTGGACTCCGGGGAAGCAGACGCGGTCGTGCTTTCGGGATACTTCGGTTGCTACGGCGTCGACACCCCTCCTCTTCGAGATGTTGAGCTCGCAGTGATCGATCGCATGGGCGACATGGTGCAGTCATCCCACCTGCCACTCGTCGTCCACAGCATGAGCGTCGGCTCGCCGGCCATCGCACGCATGTGGGAGCACGGTATCCCTGCGCTCCCGGGCATCGAGTCAGCGATGAACGCCATCGCCCACGCCGCGCACCTGACCGTGTGGCCCGGTCGCGACATCAAGGTCCTCGATGAGAACCCGAGCGTTCCGGCTCGCGGCTACTGGGCGGCACGGGACCTCCTAGGCGAGCTGGGAATCACGGTTCCTCGCGGAATGCTGATCGAGTCGCACAAGGACCTCGGCCTTGCCGCTACAGGCTTGGCATTTCCGCTGGTCCTCAAGGCCGGCTGGCTCGAGCACAAGAGCGAGCACGGCGGAGTCAAGCTCGACCTCGACTCCCTAGCAGCGGTGACCGCCGCGTACGACGACATGCATGCGCGGCTCGGCGAAGGAGAGTACGTCCTCGAGGAGCAGGACCGTCGACCCGATGCGATCGAAGTCCTCGTCGGAGGACGGCAGGACCGGGACTTTGGCCCACTCATCGTCGTCGGCGCCGGTGGAACCGAGGCCGAGCTGCACCGCGACGTCTGCGTCGAGCTCGCTCCGGTCGATCACTCCACCGCGATGAGCATGATCGGGCGGCTCAAGTGCCTGCCCCTGCTCGAAGGCTGGCGCGGCAAGCCAGCCGTCGACATGGCAGC
>JBDTXF010000507.1:0-2805 GCA_040006355.1 Nocardioidaceae bacterium
AAGCCCGTCCTCGTGGACTTCTGGGCCGAGTGGTGCGGGCCGTGCCGCCAGGTGGACCCGATCCTGAAGGAGCTCGCCGCCGAGCACGGCGAGAAGATCACCTTCGTGAAGATGAACGTCGATGAGAACCCGGTCACCCCCGCGGCCTACCGCGTGACCGGCATCCCGACCCTCAACGTCTTCAAGAACGGCGAGCTGGTCAAGCAGATCGTGGGCGCCAAGCCCAAGGCCGCGCTGCTCGGCGAGCTCCAGGACTTCCTCGCCTGAGCACGCTCCTTCGCACCCACCTCGACGCCCGCGACCCGGTCGCGGGCGTCGTCGCGTCCGGACCCCTTGTGGAAGGGCGTCTTGGCACTTCCCCCGGACGTCTGTTGGAGTAGGTGGTCCCTGTCCGCCGAGAGGAGACTGCGTGTCCGAGGTCTCGACGCCCGTCCCGTCCCTGCCCGCCCCAGGCACCCGCCGCCCCACGACGTACCGCCTCGGGGACCGGGGTCGCGCGGTCCGTGAGATCCGGAGCCGTCTCGCGCTGCTCGGGCTGACCGGCACCGGCGAGGGCGGCGCCCCGGCGGGCGACGACCGCTTCGACGAGGGGTTGGACCGGGCCGTGCGCGCGTTCCAGCAGCAACGCGGGCTCAGCGTCGACGGGATCGTCGGGGTGGGCACCTACCGGATCCTCGAGGAGGCACGCTGGCGGCTCGGCGACCGACTGCTGACCTTCGTCGCCGGCAGCCTGCTCGCGGGCGACGACGTGATGGTGCTGCAGCAGCGGCTGCTCGACCTCGGCTTCAAGGTCGGCAAGGTCGACGGCCGCTTCGGCTTCCAGACCGAGCAGGCGGTCCGCGACTTCCAGCGCAACATCGGCGTGCCGCCCGACGGCACCTGCGGCCCGGCGACGCTCAAGGCGCTCTCCCGGCTGGCTCCGATGGTCCGGGGCGGCAGCCCCAACGCGCTGCGGGCCCAGGAGCGGATCCGGCGCGAAGGCCCCCAGCTGACCGGCAAGATCGTGGTGATCGACCCGTCGGTGGGACGCTTCGACGACCCTGAGCTGAGGCTGCGCGCCGACGCCGTCACCGTCGACCTGGCCCGGCGTATCGAGGGAAGACTGGTCGCCACCGGCGTCCAGGCCTTCCTCACCAACACCGGCGGCGCCGGGGACGCGACCGAGGTCGACCGGGCGGAGTTCGCCAACCGCACCGACGCGCACCTGTGCATCTGCCTGCAGGTCGACGGGTCCGCGAACCTCGACGCGGCGGGGGTCTCGACCTACTACTACGGCTCGGAGGCACACGGCGTGGTGTCCTCGGTCGGCGAGCGCTTCGCCGGTTTGGTCCAGCGGGAGATCGTGGCCCGCACCGACCTCGGCGACCTGCGCTCGCACGCGAAGACCTGGGACATGCTGCGGCGGACCCGGATGCCGGCGGTGCGCATCGACGCCGGCTACCTCACCAACCCCGGTGACGCCGCCCGGCTGTTGGACCCGGCGTTCCGCGACGTGGTCGCGGAGGCTGTGGTGGTCGCCGTCCAGCGGGTCTACCTCGACCCGGAGCAGGACGCCCAGACCGGCGTGCTGAGGCTCGGCGAGCTCCGCGAGGCGCTTCGCCGGCACCGTCCCTGAGCGCTCAGGCGCCCGAGGAGTCGGAGCGACGAGACTGCCTGCCCACCCGGTGGGAGGGGTCAGCCGCGGGATGCCGGGCCGGACGCACCGCGCCGAGCAGCCTCTCCAGGGCGCTCTCCACCTCGTCGCGCCAGGTCAGCGCGGTGCGCAGCTCCAGGCGCATCCGCGGGTAGCGGGCGTGCGCACGGGCGGTCTTGAAGCCGACCCGCAGCAGGTAGTCCGCGGGCAGCACGCACCCGCCGTACATCTCGCTGCCGCGGGCTCCCCGCTCCGGTGCCCGGGCATCGCCGATCGCCTCGAGCGCCCGGATCCCACCGCGCTTGACGAGGTCCCGCACGACGGTCTGCATCAGCACCCGGCCGAGGCCCTGCCCGGCGTACTGGGGAAGGATCATCGCGGTGGCCAGCAGGACCGCGTCCTCGCTGACCGGCGCGGTCGGGAAGGCGTCGGCGCCGGGGAAGTACGACGCCGGGGCGAACAGCACGTAGCCGGCCGGGTCGTGGTCGACGTAGACGACACGTCCGCACGAACCCCACTCCAGCAGGGCCCGGGAGACCCAGGCCTCCTTCTCGCACGCCAGCTCGCCCGCGTCCTGGGCGCGCTGGCGCCGGACCGGGTCGAGCTCCCAGAAGGCGCACGAGCGGCAGCCGAGCGGCAGGTCGCCCAGGTTGTCCAGGGTGAGCCGCTCGAGCTGCCTAGCCATCGGCCGGCCCCGTGACCAGTTCAGGAACCTCGCCCATCACGTGACCCCTTCCGCACCGGTGGGACACCGATGCCTCATCCTAGGAGGGAATCGAAGGAGCGGCACCTCGCGATGACAGGCATCGAGCACCTCCCGCCCGCCGGCCCCCGGCCCCGGGCGCACGGGAACACCCCGGGACCGAGCGGCAGCACCCGGCTCGACAGCTATGTGGACCGCTATGCCGCCCGCACCCAGGGGATGACCGCCTCGGAGATCCGGGCGCTGTTCTCGGTCGCCAGCCGGCCCGAGGTGGTCTCGCTGGCCGGCGGCATGCCGAACATCTCGGGCCTCCCGCTCGACGTGGTCGCCGACGCCCTCGCCGACCTGGTGCGCACCCGGGGCACCACCGCGATGCAGTACGGCTCCGGGCAGGGCGACCCGCACCTGCGCGACCAGATCTGCGACGTGATGCGGCTCGAGGGCATCGAGGCGCACCCCGACGACGTGG
>JBDTXF010000508.1:0-2795 GCA_040006355.1 Nocardioidaceae bacterium
CAACCGTGTGGTCGAGGGGGTGACCATCCATGAGCTCGATCGCTGACTCACGAGGCATCCATCTGGGTGTCGACGGCGGAGGGACCAAGACAGCCCTGGTGCTGCTGGACTCCGCCGGATCCGTGCTCGCCTCCGCGCTCGCCCCCAGCTGCTACTACCTCGGCCACGGCATCGAGCTCGTCGAGCAGGTGCTGAGCGACGGCGTCGGGGCGGTCTGTGCCCAGGCAGACCTCGCACCCTCAGACATCACCCACGCCTTCTTCGCCCTCCCTGGATACGGGGAGGTGAGCGCCGACGCCACCGTCCTGGACGAGATCCCCAGCCGCGTGCTCGGTCACCCCCGCTACTCCTGCGACAACGACATGGTCGCAGGTTGGGCCGGATCCCTGGGCGCCGTCGACGGTGTCAACGTCATCGCTGGCACCGGCTCCATGACCTACGGCGAGCACGGCGCCCGCACCCTCCGGGTCGGAGGCTGGGGCGAGCTCTTCGACGACGAGGGGTCGGCGTACTGGATCGCCATCCGCGGTCTGGCGACGTTCGCGCAGATGTCGGACGGACGGCTTCCACGTGGACCGCTTCGTGACCTCCTCATCGAACAGCTCGGGTTGGTCACCGACCTGGACCTGGTCGACGTCGTCCTGAACCGTTGGCACGGAGACCGGTCGAGCATTGCGGCCCTCGCTCGGACGGTCGCCGATGGCGCCACTGCCGGCGACACCGAGTGCGGCGACATCCTGCGGCACGCCGGCGAGGCCCTCGCAGGCCTCGTCACGGCGACCGTGGACCAGCTCGACTTCGCCGCGGACGAGCGAGTCCCGGTCTCCTGGTCCGGCGGCGTGTTCGCCTCACGGGAGGTCCGCGAGGCCTTTCGGGACCGGCTGAGCGGGACCAACACCGACCTCCGTGAACCGCTCCTGCCGCCGGCGCTCGGCGCCGCCCTCTACGCCGCCCGGCTCGCCGGCTCACCCCTGGAACCCGCGGCGCTCGCACGACTCCAGACCCATGCATCGACAATGCCCCAAGGAGGCCACGATGAGTGACAAGACCAGGACCGGAACCACCACCGGCACCGTGACGAGCTCCAGCTGGATCCCGTACGCCGGCCTGCTGGTGCTGTTCTGGGGGGTGTGGGGGGCCTTCTCGGGAGAGCCGACCTCGCGCTACGGCTACCCCGACGAGATGATCTACATCCTGTGGGCCTTCACGATGCTCATCCCCGCCTATTTCGCGACGCGTGGGAAGAAGCTCGACCGACGACCGATCGCCGTCTGCTACGGGCTCCTCGTGGGTCTGAGCGGAGCCGGTGGACAGCTCGTGCTGTTCAAGGCCCTGGCGAACGGACCCGCCTACCTGATCTTCCCGATCATCTCGATCTCACCGGTGATCACGGTCTTGATGGCAGTGCTGATCCTGCGCGAGCGGATCCGCACCCTGGCCACGATCGGGGTCGTCGCCGCGCTGGCCGCGATCGTGCTGTTCAGCATCTCCGGCGGCTCGGGGACCAACGGCCGCGGCCCGTGGCTCGTGCTGGCCCTGATCGTGATGGTTGCGTGGGGTGTCCAGGCCTTCTTCATGAAGAAGGCGGCCACGGTCGGGGTCAACGACGCGACCACCTTCACCTGGATGACCGTGAGCGGCTTCCTGCTCGTCCCCGTGGCCTTCTTCATGATGGGCGGGTTGCCCAGCAACGCCCCGTGGCAGGCTCCGGTGCTCACGCTCGGGACACAGCTGCTCAACGCGATCGGCGCGCTGTTCCTCGTGATGGCCCTGTCCCGTGGCAAGGCCACGATCGTTGCCCCGGTGACGAACGCGCTGGCTCCGGTGCTCACCATCGTCTTGTCCTTGATCGTCTTCCAGACCCTGCCGTCGGTCTACGCCTTCATCGGCATCGTGCTGGCCATCGGAGGCTCGACGTTCATGGTGTACTCCGACGAGTCCGACGCCGAGCAGGTCGACCCGGTCTCGCCCGCAAGACAGGCGAAGAGCGGGCACCCGGCCTGACATTGCCACCCGAACCCACCCAGAGGCCACCACCGACCACGCCCTGGCGCTCTGATCCCCATCCGGCCGTGGCGCACCCGGCGGGGAAACGTCACTCTCCCTGAGATGCAAGCGAGCTCGCGGCGGTCGGCGCCCGGACCGACGTGCGGAGCGCCCGGCGCCAGTCCCTGGCAGGACGGGGACCGGGCGCTCCGGAACAGTGTCGCTCAGCTGCAGCCGCTGGTGCTCCCGCAGCCCTCGCACACGTAGCAGCTCCCGGCCGGCCGCATCTTCGTCCCGCAGGTGAAGCACAGCGGGCTGTCGACGGCGGTCCCGGTGATCGCCTCCATCAGCTCGGCCGAGGTGTGCACCTGCTTCGGGGCCCGCTTCACCGACGCCTCCTCGACGGAGGCCGCCGTAGCAGCGGGTGCGGCCGGAGCGACCGGCTCCGGGGTGATCAGGGACTCGGCCTCGGGGACCTCATCGGCAGCGGCCTCGTAGGAGCCCGTCTCGAGCTGACGCTGACGCTCGTCGGCGGTGTAGATGCCCATCGCGGAGCGCTTCTCGAACGGCAGGTAGTCCAGCGCCAGCCGGCGGAAGATGTAGTCCATGATCGACTGGCTCATCCGCACGTCCGGGTCGTCGGTGAGGCCGGCCGGCTCGAACTTCATGTTGGTGAACTTCGAGACGTAGGTCTCCAGCGGGACGCCGTACTGCAGGCTGATGCTGATCGCCATCGAGAAGGCGTCCATCACCCCGGCCAGGGTCGAGCCCTGCTTGCCGAGCTTGAGGAAGACCTCGCCCAGGCCGTC
>JBDTXF010000509.1:0-2784 GCA_040006355.1 Nocardioidaceae bacterium
TTTACGTCATCTCGTCGGGGCAACTGCCACGGGCGACGCAGCGACCGTTCGACGGGGCCTGGTGTGCAGCTCGCTCGGACCGCGGACGCTGCTCGGCGCCTTCCCCGTCGAGCACCTCGACGCTCCGGAGACCGACGAGCACGTGGCCTACCTCCGGCGCCGGGCCGGGCTCGGCCGGTGGGTGCTGGACCTGGTGCTCGGGTCCTAGTCCATGCCCTCGGCCAGGGCGCGGGAGCGGTCGCGGGCCGCCTCGATGGCGACCAGGAACGCAGCACGCACGCTGTGCTCCTCGAGCTTGCGCAGCGCGGCCGCCGTGGTCCCCCCGGGCGAGGTGACCCGCTCGCGCAGCACGACGGGGTGCTCGGCCGTGTCGCGGATCAGCTTCGCGGAGCCTACGACGGTCTGCACGACGAGCTCGGTGGCGGTCGAGCGCGGGAGGCCGAGGTGCACGCCGGCCTCGATCCTCGACTCGACCACGAAGAAGATGTAGCCCGGTCCGGAGCCGCTGATCGCGGTGACCGCGTCCTGCTGACGCTCGGGCACGCGGATCACCTTGCCGGTCGAGGCCATCAGCGACTCGACCTCGGCCAGCTGCGACTCCTCGCAGTGCGAGCCACGAGAGATCGCCGCCATCCCCTCGTCCACGAGGGCGGGGGTGTTCGGCATCACCCGCACGACGGCGACCCCGTCCGGCAGCCGGGCCTCGACGAAGGCAGTCGTGATGCCCGCCGCCAGCGAGACGACCAGCTGCCCCGCGCGCACGACGGCGGCGATCTCGGCGAGCAGATCCCCCATGTCCTGCGGCTTGACGACCAGGACGACGGTGTCCGCGCGCTGGGCGGCCTCCTGGGTGCTGACCACGTTGACGCCGTACCGCTCCTGGAGCTCGAGGGCCCGCTCGCGACGCTTCTCCCCCACCAGCAGGTCCTCGGGGCGGCGGCCCGCACGGACCAGGCCGGCGAGCAGGGTCTCCCCCATCACCCCGGCGCCGATGACGGCGACGACGGACTCGGGCATGCGACCTCCTACTTCTTGGACACCAGCGAGTGCGCGAAGAACGACAGGTTGCTCGGTCGCTCGGCGAGCCGGCGCATCAGGTATCCGTACCACTCCTGGCCGTAGGGCACGTAGACCCGCACCTTCTCACCGGCCTCGGCGAGCCGCCGCTGCTCGTCGGGGCGGATGCCGAAGAGCATCTGGTACTCATAGCTGCCCTGCGCGCGACCGTTGCGGGTCGCCAGCGCACCGGCGATGTCGACCATCCGCGGGTCATGGCTGGCGACCATGGGGTAGCCCTCGCCCGCCATCAGCACCTTGAGACAGCGCACGTAGGACCTGTCCACGTCGTGCTTGTCGGGAAACGCGACGGACTCGGGCTCGTCGTAGGCGCCCTTGCACAGCCGCACCCGGGAGCCCTCGTAGGCGAGGTCGCGGCAGTCCGCCTCGGTGCGGCGGAGGTAGGACTGCAGCACCGCGCCGGTCTCGGGGAAGTCCTTGCGCAGCTCGAGCAGGATGCTCAGCGTCGAGTCGGTGACGGTGTGGTCCTCCATGTCGAGGGTCACCGTGGTGCCGGCGTTGCGGGCGGCGTGGCAGATCGTGCGGGCGTTCTCGATCGCCACCTTCTCCCCTGTCTCGGGCAGCATCTGGCCGACGGCGGAGAGCTTGACCGAGACCTCCGCGTTGCGCGAGAGACCCTGCTGCGAGAGCGCCCTGAGGACGTCGAGGTAGGCCCGCACGGTGGCGTCGGCCTGCTCGCGGTCGAGGGTGTACTCACCGAGGAAGTCCAGCGTCACGTGCAGCCCGGACCCGATCAGGTCGCTGGTCGCCTGGACGGCGTCCTGGGTCGCCTCCCCTGGCACATAGCGCGCGACGATCCCGCTCGACACCGGCATCGCGGTGACGAACCTCTTGACCTTGTCGCTGCGGGCGAGCATCAGCAACGGCTGCCGTAACACGAGTCCTCCAGCTGTGGGCGTGCGGCTGCAGGGGCAGCCGTGGCCAGGCTACGCGGTGCCCCACCCCCCGACGTACCGCCCCTGCCCCACCCCCTGACCCGGATAGTCCGTGACCGAACGCAGGTTCCGGGGCCCCCAGATCCTGCGTTCGGTCACGGACTACCGGTCAGGGGGTACGCCGGCGCAGGGTCGCCGCACCCAGGACCAGGCCGGCCAGCGCGAAGCCGACCACCACCGCGATGTCGGACCACACCCCGCCGTCGACGCCGCCGAACCCGCTGCTCGTGGTCCGCGAGACGGCCGTCATCGCGTCGACGGCGTAGGACAGCGGCAGCACGTCCGAGACCACCTCGAGGACGCGCGGCATCGCCTCGCGCGGCACGAAGAGCCCGCACAGCAGGATCTGCGGGATCACCAGGGCCGGCATGAACTGCACCGCCTGGAACTCCGTGCGGGCGAACGCCGAGACGAACAGCCCGAGCGCACTGCCGAGCACCGCGTCGACGACGGCGACCACGACCAGCATCCAGACCGGTCCGGTCACCTGGAGGTCGAGCACCCAGTGACACAGCAGGACCGCGAGCACCGACTGCACCATGGCGACCAGCCCGAAGGCGAGTGCGTACCCACCCAGGAAGTCGCCCTTCCCGGTCGGCATCGCCAGCAGTCGCTCGAGGGTGCCCGACGACCTCTCCCGCAGCGTGGTCACCGAGGTGACCAGGAACATCACCACGAACGGGATCAGCGCGAGCAGCGGGGGGCCGAGGGTGTCGAACCGCTGTCCCCCCGAGGGCCGGGCGTCGAACATCCACCAGAGCAGGGTCAAGAT
>JBDTXF010000510.1:0-2774 GCA_040006355.1 Nocardioidaceae bacterium
CGATGATCCGGGTCGCGACGGTCTTCGGGGGCAAGAACCCGCACCCGAACTTCCTCGTGGGTGGCATGGCGTGCTCGATCAACCTCGAGAACGAGTCCACCATCAACCAGGTCACCATCGACCAGGTCGGGGCGTGGCTGGACGAGAGCGTGGACTTCGTGAGGTCGTGCTACCTGCCCGACGTGCTGGCCATCATGGGTGGCTACCGCGACTGGTTCGACATCGGCGCCTCGGTGCCCAGCTTCATGGCCGTCGGAATGGCCGGTGCCTGCTACGCCGGTGACCCGCGCACCGCCCAGGAGCGTCCGCCCATGAGCCCGGTGGCGCCGGGGCTGCTGCTGGACGGCGACCTGACCACGGTGGTCCCCTTCGACCCCACCAAGATCAAGGAGTACGTCGCCTCCGCCTGGTACACCTACGAGCAGGGCGACGACGTCGGACTCCCACCTGCCGAGGGCGAGACCTCACCGGACTACACCGGGCCCGAGCTTCCCTGGACGTGGGTGGCCGACTCCGACAAGTACAGCTGGTCCAAGGCGCCCCGCTACGACGGCAAGGTCGTCCAGGTCGGGCCGGTGGCGCGCATCCTGCTCGCCTACGCCCAGGGGCACCCGCGCACCAGGACGCTCGTCGACAGCTCCCTGAAGACGCTCGGCATCAAGCTCGCCCAGCTGAACTCGACGGCCGGCCGGATCGTGGCCCGCGCGATCGAGGCGGTCGTCGTCTCGGAGATGACGCGCGACGTCGTCTTCAAGAAGTTCGTGGACAACATCTTGGCCGGACAGGTCGATGTCTTCAACGCCGACAAGTGGGAGCCCGACACCTGGCCGAGGAAGTCACAAGGCTACGCCTTCGCGGAGGTGGCCCGCGGCAACCTCAGCCACTGGTGCAGCATCGAGGACGGCAAGGTCCGCCACTACGAGTGCGTGGTGCCGAGCACCTGGCTCGCCGGTGGCCGGGACCCGGACGGCCAGCTGGGGCCCTACGAGCTCTCGCTGGCGCATGGCGGGAGGCACCCGCTGCGGGTGCCCGACCAGCCTCTGGAGCCGCTGCGGACGATCCACTCCTTCGACCCCTGCATGTCCTGCGCCGTGCACGTGCTCGACGCCGAGGGCGGCGAGCTGTTCCAGGTCCGCACCCCGTGAACGGCTCCTCGGGGAGCGTGACGCCGGCGTCGACGCCGGACGCCATGGTCGTGCACAGCGCACTGAGGGGCCGGGGCCGGATCCAGATCGGGCAGCCGGTGACTCTCGGGGGCGCCGATGCCGCCCAGGTGCTCACGCTCGCTGCCGCAGCGGCTCCCCCCGGGTCGCAGGACGCCGTCGACGTGGCGCTCGTCGACGAGGCGCTGGCCATCTCCGAGGGGACCGAGGCGCCGACCGTCGAGGTGCTGCACTTCGAGCCCGCGCAGCCGGCACGCCGGCTCAGTGTGACCCGGGTCGACGGGCGCTCGCTCGCCGGCGAAGCGCCGCGTGGCGAGGTGACGATCCTGCGAGGCGACCTGCGCGCCGTGATGACCGCGGCCCGGCTGGGTCGAGACCGACGTCTCCTGCTGATGAAGAACGCCGGCTACATGGAGCGCCGCGGTTGGCGACCCCTGGCCGTGGCCTCGGCGGCTGTGCAGGCCGACGGGAGCCCAGGAGAGATGCAGGTCCACGGCTTCGTGCCGGTGCGGACGGTGCGGTCCCGGGGGTTCCAGGCGAACACCACCGGTCGCCCGGACGCGTGGGTGCGGGTCCCCCTGTGGCCCGCTTCGCTGCGCTGGCTGCACTGGCTCAACGTGCTGGCGATCGTGGTGCTGAGCCTGACCGGCTTCTACATCGCCGATCCCTTCCTGCGCTCGGGCATCCCTGGATCGTCCCGCCTCGGGTTCACGATGGGCTACGTGCGGTTCGTCCACGACGCCGTGGCGTGGGGCTGGATCGTCCTGGGCGTCGTCCGGGTCTACCTGCTGTTGTTCTCCAGGGACCGCTACGTGCGGTGGCCCGTGCTGCTGCCGTTGAAGAACCGCCGGGACGTCCGCAACCTGGGTCGCACCATCTCGGCGTACCTGCTGATCCACCCGGACGAGGCGCCGACCTACATCGCCCACAACCCGCTCCAACAGCTCACCTACACCGGCATCTACCTGATGGCCGCGCTGCAGGTCGTCACCGGGCTGGCGCTCTACGGCCTCTACGACGCGCACAGCGCTCTGTGGAGATGGACCCAGCTCCCGGTGCTGTGGCTCGGTGCTCCCGAGGTGCGGCTCATCCACTACCTGGTGATGCTGTTCTTCTGGGTCTTCCTGCTCATCCACGTGTATCTCTCGGTGCGCGCCGACACCATCGAGCGCACCGGCGGACTGTCCTCGATGGTCAGCGGTGGAGTGTGGCTGCGCAAGGGATCCCGCCCCGTCGACGACCCCAGCCTGTGACGGGTACGCCGGACCTGGGACCGCGCCCCGGCACCACCGTGCTCGGGATCGGGAACCCGATCATGGGGGACGACGGGATCGGCATCGCCCTGCTCGAGGCGCTGATGGCTGCGGGACTGCGGCGTCCCGTGGACTTCGTCGACGGAGGCACCATCGGTATGTCGCTCCTGCCCGCCGTCGAGGACGCCGGCTCGCTGCTGGTGCTGGACGCCGTCGCCGGCTCCGGCCCGCCCGGCACCGTCGTGCGGCTCGAGGGCGACCAGCTGCCACGGTTCTTGCGGACCAAGCTGTCTCCCCACCAGGTGGGGCTCCTCGACGTGCTGGTCGCCGCCCGGCTGCGAGGGACCGATCCCGACCG
>JBDTXF010000511.1:0-2761 GCA_040006355.1 Nocardioidaceae bacterium
ACCCGCTGATTAAGAGTCAGCTGCTCTGCCAATTGAGCTAATGGCGCGCGAAGCGAGTGCAACGGTAGCAGCGGAGCGCACCGAGGATGAAATCGCCGATCACCCCTCGTTTCTCGTGACGCTTTCGCACCCGGGCCGTTCCGTGGGAAAATTGTGGTTCTTGCACCCATCCGGGAGTTCCGGTGGGGCGAACCATCCATAGGCGACGCTCGTCGTGGAGCCCATGAAGGAGGATCGGATGTCCGAACCCGGACTCAGGCTGGTGCCTGCGCAGGGCCCCTCGGACGTCGATCTGCTCGTGGGCCGGGTGGCGCGGGGGGACTCCCAGGCCTTCGAGGCGCTCTACGACGAGCTGTCCGCCGCTGTGTTCGGGCTGGCCCGACGGGTCGTGCGGGACCCGGCCCGGGCCGAGGACGTCACCCAGGAGGTCTTCCTCGAGGTGTGGCGCAAGGCGGCCCGGTTCGACAGTGGCCTCGGCAAGGCCAAGACGTGGGTGATGACGATCGCCCACCGCCGGGCCGTGGACGCCGTACGTCGCAACGAGTCGCTGAAGCGGCAGGACGTGAAGACGATGCCCGACGAGGTCAGCCACGACGAGCCGGCCGACTCCGTGATCGCCTCGGAGGAGCACGGCGAGGTCCGGGAGTGCATGGAGACCCTGACCGACCTGCAGCTCGAGTCGGTGCGGCTGGCGTACTTCAACGGCTACACCTACAACGAGGTGGCGACTCTCCTGGAGAAGCCACTTCCCACCATCAAGACACGGATGCGAGACGGCCTGATCCGTCTCCGGGACTGTTTGGAAGGGGGTCACCGATGAGCATCGACCTGCACACGCTGTCCGGTGCCTACGCGCTGGACGCGCTCAGTGCCAGCGAGGCTGATGAGTTCGCGACCCATCTCGGCCAGTGCCCGTCGTGCCGCGAGGAGGTCGCTGAGCTGCAGGAGGTGGCGGCCAGGATGGGCGCCAGCGAGGCGACGGCTCCCACCGCGGCGCTCAAGGCGCGCATCCTGGCCGCGCTCGACCAGCAGGCTCAGCTGCCGCCGAAGGTGACGTCGATCCACCGGGCCCGCCCCCGTCGCTGGGTGCCGCGCCTGGTGGGTGTCGCCGCGGCGATGATCCTCGCCGTCACCGGAGGGGTCGCGCTCCTGAACTCCCGGGGCCCGGAGTCCGCCAACGTGGCGGCCGGCTCGGTGGCCCAGGTCTTCAAGGCTCCGGACGCGAAGACCCAGACGGTCACGACGTCCAACGGCGGTCACCTCAAGGTCGCCACCTCGGCGGCGTACGGTCAGCTGGCCGTCGCCACCGCAGACCTGCCGAAGCTCGACCACCGCAGCTACCAGATGTGGGCGGTGCGCAACGGCCGCTCCACCAGCGTCGGGGTCATCGACGACCTGGCCGCCGGCAAGGTGATGCCGATCCCCTCCGCGGGCACCGTCGTCGCGATCACCGTCGAGCCCGAGGGCGGCTCCAAGCAGCCGACCCGGCAGCCGATCATCAAGATGGACCCGCAGTCCGTCTGAGCGATCCGGCCGGACCCGGCTCTCCTCCCCCGCTCGTCGGGGGCGGCGCGCCGGGTCCTTCGGCGTGCCGGGGTGGGCCACTGGTGGAATGTTTAGGATTCAACTACTGTTGGACAGGCACATCCGACCAGAGGAGAAGCCATGCCTGCCGTGACCGTTGACGACCTGACCGTCCTGCAGAGGGTGCACGCGCCAGGTCTCGGCGACGTCGTCCGGCCCGTGGTGGGCGTGACCACCGCCCCGCGCGGCTTCGAGGGCGAGGGCTTCCCGGTGCACCGTGCCTTCGCCGGCGTCGACCTCGCGGCCCTCGACCCGTTCGTGCACATGGACCAGATGGGCGAGGTGCACTACGCCCCCGGCGAGCCCAAGGGCACGCCCTGGCACCCACATCGCGGCTTCGAGACCGTGACCTACATGATCGACGGCGTGATGGACCACCAGGACACCCACGGCGGAGGTGGCTCGATCACCAACGGAGACACCCAGTGGATGACCGCGGGCTCCGGGCTGCTGCACATCGAGACCCCGCCCGAGTGGCTGGTGGCATCCGGTGGGCTGTTCCACGGCGTCCAGCTCTGGGTGAACCTCCCGCGCGACCAGAAGTGGGTGACCCCGCGCTACCAGGACCTGCGCTCCAGCCAGCTGGGGCTGGTCACCACGGCTGACGCGGGCGCACTGGTGCGGATCATCGCCGGTGACGTCGGCGGGCAGTCCGGCCCCGGGTCGACGCACACGCCGATGGCCATGGTGCATGCCTCCCTGGCGCCCGGCGCGAAGCTCGAGCTGCCGTGGCAGGTGGAGTTCAACGCGCTGGTCTACGTCCTGGCGGGCTCCGGCTCGGTCGGCGTCGAGCAGCGGCCGCTGCAGGCCGGCCAGCTCGCGGTCCTCGGGCGAGGTGACTTCGTGGCCGTCGCTGCCGCGGAGAAGCAGGACTCCCGCACCCCGACGATGGAGGTGCTGGTCTTGGGCGGTCGGCCGATCCGGGAGCCCGTGGCCTGGGGCGGCCCGTTCGTGATGAACACCAAGGCCGAGGTCATGCAGGCGTTCGAGGACTTCCAGAAGGGCCGGATGGGCCGGGTCCCGACGGTGCACGGGCTGTCGAACGACGTCGTGGAGAGCTGACCGCCGCTCGCCGTACGCATCACGGGCCCCCGTCCGAGGACGGGGGCCCGTGATGCTTCTTGGGGTGAACGACGGGACTTGAACCCGCGACATCCGCGACCACAACGCGGCGCTC
>JBDTXF010000512.1:0-2759 GCA_040006355.1 Nocardioidaceae bacterium
CCTCGACGCCCTTGATCGCCTGGATGCCCATCAGGGCGCCGGCCAGCCGGGCGTCCAGCCGACGGTCCCAGTGGACGTGCGAGCCCAGCCCCGGCGGCAGCCCGTGCACGACCACCTCGACGACGCCGCCCAGGGTGTCGCCGTCGGCGTGCGCCTGGTCGATCTCGGCCTGCATCGCCTTGCTCGCGTCCGCGTCGAGGCAGCGGACCGGGTCGGCGTCCAGAGCCACGACGTCCGCGGCCACCGGGACCGACCCTGCCGGGGCGTGCACGGTGCCGATCGCGACCACGTGGGAGACGACCTCGGCACCGACGGCCTGCCGGAGGAACGCGGTCGCCACCGCGCCCAGGGCGACGCGGGCGGCCGTCTCCCGAGCCGAGGCGCGCTCGAGGATCGGCCGGGCCTCGTCGAAGGCGTACTTCTGCATGCCCACCAGGTCGGCGTGCCCGGGGCGGGGACGGGTCAGCGCAGCGTTGCGCGCGAGCACCTCCAGCTCGGCCTCGTCGACGGGGTCCGCCGACATCACCTTCTCCCACTTGGGCCACTCGGTGTTGCCGATCCGGATGGCGACGGGGCTGCCGAGCGTGCTTCCGTGGCGCAGTCCGCCGATCACCTCGACCTGGTCCTGCTCGAACTTCATCCGCGCGCCACGGCCGTAGCCCAGCCGCCGGCGCGCCAGGGCGTCGACGATGTCGGCGGACGTCACCTGGACGTGCGCGGGAAGACCTTCGAGGACGGCGACCAGTCCGGGACCGTGGGACTCGCCCGCCGTGAGCCAACGCAGCATGCTCGAAGTCTTTCACGCGGGCGGTGACCCCTCGGACGCGCGCCCTCACCCGCCGAGCAGCGAGACCAGGCCGGTGACCACCGCGCCGTACGCCGCGCCGAGCTGCGTGGTGAGCCCCGCCGCCAGCCAGGCCCCGAGCACCATGAACGGCCCGAACGGGTAGTGCTTGCGGTGGAAGATGCGCAGCACGGAGAGCAGCAGCCCGCCGATCCCGCCCAGCAGGAACCCGGTGTAGATCCCGAGCACCAGCGGCCCCACCCCGAGCCAGCCCAGCGCCATGCCGAGCACCCCCGCCAGCCGCACGTCGCCGTAGGACATCCCACGGGGCAGCAGGAACCACAGCAGGAAGTAGAGCCCGAAGCTGGCCAGCCAGCCGATCACGGACACCTTGAGGGCCTCCCAGTCACCGGTGAGCAGCGAGGCCAGCACGACCAGCACCCCGACCACGGCGTACGACGGGGCGATCAGCCGGGTCGGGAGGTAGCGCGTGCGCCAGTCGACGACGCTCAGCGCGATGCACACCGGCACCAGGTAGACCAGGAACAGCAGCGCCGGGTTCCAGCCGATCCGGGCGCCGAGCAGGCCGGCCGCGACCGCGCCGGCCACCGCGCACTTCCAGCGCAGGCCCGGCAGGGCTGCGACGTCGGCGTAGAGCTCCTTGGGCTCGTCGATGGGGCGTGCGAAGTCCGCCTCGTCCTCGGCCGGCTGCAGCGGGTCGAGCTCCGGCTCGGGGTCCGGTGCCGGCTCCGGCACGGCAGCGATCAGCTGGGGGACGAAGGCCGACACCCCCGCCCCCACGGCACCCGCGACGAGCGCGGCGTCCAGGAACCAGGTCACCCGGGTGACCCTAGTGTCCACCGGAGCCCGGCACGGCCGCTTCCACAGGGTCGGCTGGCTCAGGCCGAGCGGCCCTCCAGGGCATGCTCGCCCGCGCGCCGCATCACGCCCAGCAGCGAGTCGGCGCCCCGCCCGGTCATCAGCCGCACCTGCAGCACCGCCTGGTGCACCAGCAGGTCGAGCCCGGCCACCAGCACCTTGCCGGCCTCCCCGGCGGCAACGGCCAGCGGCGTCGGCCAGGGGTCGTAGACCACGTCGAAGACCACCTCGACCCCTTCGACCAGGTCTGTCACCCCGGCCCCCTGGGCGGTGGCCGGGACGGTGGACACCAGCACGTCGGCCGGGGGCGGCGTCGATCCGAGGCGGCGTACGGCGACCGACGGCGGGTGCGGGTGCCGGGCCGCCGTGGCGAGCGTCGCCGCGGCGAGGCCCTCGTCGCGGACCAGCAGCGTGACCTCGCGACAGCCGAGGTCGGCGAGACCCAGCAGGGTCGAGGCGGCTGTCGCGCCACCGCCGAGGATCACCGCCCGCTCCACCGGCCCCTCCCAGCGCTCCCGCAGCGCGGCCGACGCCCCCGGGACGTCGGTGTTGTGCCCGGTGCGCCGGCCGTCGGACAGCACCACGGTGTTCGCGGCCCGCGCCTGGTCGGCCCGGTCGCGCAGCTCGTCGAGCAACGGCACCACGGACCGCTTCAGCGGCATCGTCAGGGACAGCCCCCGCCACGTCTCGTCGAGGCCGTCGAGGAAGGCCGGGAGGTCGGACTCGGCCATCTCGTGCGACTCGTAGGTCCAGTCCAGCCCGAGCTCGGCGTAGGCGGCCCGGTGCAGGACCGGGGAGAGCGAGTGCCTGATCGGGGTGCCCAGCACGGCGCACCGGCTCAACAGGAGTGGCTCCGGCAGTAGGCCCGGAACTTCTCGACGTTCTTGAGGTGGTCGGCGTAGGTCGTCGCGAAGCTCATCGCGCCGTCGCTCGGGTCGGTGGTCACGAAGTACAGCCAGCTCCCGGTGGCCGGTCGCAGGGCCGCCTCGATCGCCTGCTGACCCGGCGCCGAGATCGGGGTCGGGGGCAGGCCGGGATGCCGGTAGGTGTTGTACGGCGAGTCCACCGACCGCTGCTCACCGGTCGTCGTGAGCTT
>JBDTXF010000513.1:0-2737 GCA_040006355.1 Nocardioidaceae bacterium
TTATGGATCACGTCGGTCAGGAGCGCGAGGCTGCCGCTGGCTCGGTAGACGAGGAGCTGTGCGACCGAGGTGGTCAGCAGGACAGCCAGGCTCAGCGCGACCGCCCTGACGCCAGCCCTGGAGCGCACGTCGCTGCCCGCGGCGCTCTGCTGTGCTTGGCACCATGCGAGAGATCGGGTCCGCGCTCGTTGAGGCGCCGACAGCGCGGGGCGGACGGCTACAGCCGCCCGGACTGCACGACACGGCTGAGGAACTGCTGGGTGCGCTCCTCGCGGGGATTCTCGAAGATGTCCGTCGCGGACCCGCTTTCGCAGATCAGCCCCTGGTCGAGGAAGCAAACCTGGCTGGCCACCTCCTTGGCGAAGCCCATCTCGTGCGTAGCCAGCAGCATGGTCAGTCCACCCTTGGCCAGCTCCCTCACGATCTCCAGCACGTCACCGACCAGTTCGGGGTCCAGGGCTGCGGTGATCTCGTCGAGCAGCATCACCCGAGGCTGCATCGCCAAAGCACGCACGATCGCGACTCGCTGCTGTTGGCCCCCAGAGAGCATGTCCGGGTAGGACTCCGCCTTGTCCGCCATCCCTACGGATTCCAGCAGGTCCAACGCCCGCTCGCGAGCTTGCGGCTTGGCGAGCCCGTCGATCCGGATCGGGGCGAGCGTGATGTTCTCCAACACCGACATGTGCGGGAACAGGTTGTAGCTCTGGAAGACGATCCCGACGTCGCGGCGCAACGCGTTCAGGTCCACCCCGGCGCCGGTGACGGTGTCGCCCTCGATCTTGATCTCTCCCGAGTTGATCTCTTCCAGTGCGTTCACGCAGCGAAGCAGTGTCGACTTGCCGGAGCCGGAGGCGCCGATCAGGCAGACCACCTCGTGCCGCTCGACGTTCAAGGAGACGCCCTTGAGCACCTCTATGCGCCCGTAGGACTTGTGGACGTTGTCCACCTCGAGGAAGGCCATGTCACTTCCCCGCTCGGCGGGCCGCGTCGCGGTCGATGAGCCGATCGGTGAACCGCGCCTGAGGAATGGTGATCAGGATGAAGAACAGGGCCGCCAAGACGACCGGCGAGAGGTTGAACAGCTTGTTCTGCCACAGTGTTGAGACCGCGACGATCTCTAGGATGCCGGCCGTGGACAGCAGCGCGGTGTCCTTCTGCAGGCTGATGAAGTCGTTGAGCAGCGGCGGGATGACCCGGCGCACGGCCTGCGGCACCAGCACCGTACGCAGCGTCTGGATGTAGCTGAGACCCAAGGATCGCGCGGCGGCGCTCTGGCTGGGATGGATCGAGGACAGTCCGGCTCGGTAGACCTCGGCGACGTACGCCGAATAGGTCATCGTCAGCGCTACGGCACCGAGCCAGGCCGTCGGCCAACTGGCGGCAGCGGGAATCGCCAGCGGGATCCCGAAGACGATCAGCAGGAGGGTGACGAGCGCCGGGATCGCACGGAAGACGTCGCAGTAGATCAGCGCGATCATCCGCAGGGGCGCGCCGGCCCGGCCGGGCAGCATCCGCATCACCGCCAGCACCAGGCCGAAGATGAGCACCAGCACCTGAGCGACCGCGGCGACCCAGACGTTGGTCCAGAAGGCCCTGATCATCTCCGGGAAGGCCTGGCGCATGGCAGTGTTGGTGAAGAACGTGTGGGCAATACCGCCACCGTCCTTCGAGTTGGCGAAGACCATCAGCAGCAGCCCGGCCACGATGATGGCCGCGGTGCCGTAGCCCATCGCGATCTGGGCTTCCTCGCGCCCGGCGGCGGCCGCCCGGCGTGCCTTGACCAGATCGTCGTCGCTGAGCAGTGCGTTGCGCTCCCGGCGGGCGCCGAAGGCTTTCGCCGCCGGCATCAAGGGATAGAGCGAGGCGATGACCAGCAGCGCGCCCACCGCCGTGGCGAGGACTGAGCCGTTGTTGTAGTCGCGCACCCGCAGCACTGCCCAGACCATCAGGGCGACCCCGGCCAGGCCCACGACCATCCCCGCTACGGCGACCGGGGTCACTGGGCGGGGCGGGCTCGGCGTAGGACTTCGCTGGATGTCTTCGCTGACCAGGCTCGAAGAGCTCATCGGTCATTGCTCACTGCAGGGTCCAGACCGGGACGGAGCTCGGGTCGCCGCCGAACGCCGGGCCGAGATAGTCCTTGGAGAGCTGGTCCAGGGTGCCGTCGTCCATCAGAGTCTTGATGCCCTTGTCGAAGCCCTTCGCGTTGGCGGAGTTCTTCGGGTAGATGGCACCGTACTTCTCACCGGTCTTGTACTGGCCGGGCACCTCCAGTCTGCCTCCGGTCCCCTTGGCCTCGGCGAGCACGATCGCGGTGTCGAGGAACGCCGCATCGACCTGTCCGGACAGCACGGCCTGGTAGAGAGTCTGGGAGTTCGGGAAGACCCTGTTCTTGCACGTGAGCTTGTCCTGGATGAAGGGCACCGAGGTAGTGCCGGAGTAGGCCGCGCAGGTCTTGGTGTTGATGTTGTCCGCGGTGACTCCGGCGCCCTTCTTGGTCAGCACCCCGATGTTGGAGTCGAAGTAGGGGGTGGAGAAGTCCACGACCTTGGCCCGCTCGGGAGTGATCGAGATCTCCGCGAGCGCGACGTCGAAGGTGTTGGTGCGGCCAGCGACCAGCTGTGCGAACGACACGTTCTTGACCGTTACCGACTTGAAGCCCGCCATGTTGGCGAGGTTGGCGGCCATGCAGTACTCGTAGCCGTCCTTGATCGAGTTCGGCGTCGTGCCGTTCCAC
>JBDTXF010000514.1:0-2728 GCA_040006355.1 Nocardioidaceae bacterium
GGGTTCTCGGCCATACGTGGGCCCAGCCGGGCCTGGTCACCGCCAGCCTCGACCACGCGATGTGGTTCCACCGCCCCCCGGAGCCGGGCCTGCTGGACGGCTGGCTGCTCTACGCCCAGGAGGCGCAAGCTGCCGAGCACGGTCGAGGACTCGGCGTCGGACGCTTCTTCACCCCCGACGGCACCCACCTGGCCACGGTCGTCCAGGAGGGCATGATCCGCACCGCCGCGATCGGAGCATCGCGATGAAGCTGTCCCCGTCGGCGTACGTCGACACCTTCGCCCGCGACCACCTCCCGCCGGCGGCCCTGTGGCCGGTGCTGGAGTTCCCCACCGAGGCGCTGCAGTACCCGGACCGGCTCAACGTCGGCGCCGAGCTGCTGGCCACGGGCGAGGACGACCAGCCGGCACTACGCACGCCCGACGGCACCGTGTGGACCTACGGCGACCTTCGGCTGCGCGCCGGCCAGGTCGCCCGGGTGCTCACCGAGGATCTTGGCCTGGCTCCGGGCAACCGGGTGCTGCTGCGCTCACCCAACAATCCGTGGGCCGTCGCCGCGTGGCTCGGCATCCTCCAGGCCGGCGGGATCGTGGTCACCACGATGTCCGCGCTCCGCGCCAAGGAGCTGGCCCCGATCGTGACCAAGACCCGACCCGTGGTGGCGCTTGTCGACCACCGCTTCGTCGAGGACGTGCTCGCGGTGCGCGACGACGTCGCACCCGACCTGCGAGTGGTGACCTACGGAGGCGACTCACCCGAGGACCTGACCAGGCTCGCCACTGCCAAGCCGGACGGTTTCGTGCCGGTCGAGACGGCGGCCGACGACGTGGCGCTCTTCGGACCGACGTCCGGCAGTACAGGCGCCCCCAAGGTCACCACCCACTTCCACCGCGATCTGCTCTCCATCGACAACACGTTCGGTCGCCCGGTGCTGGCGTTGCGGTCCGACGACGTGGTGGCGTGCACGGCTCCCCTGGCGTTCACCTTCGGCCTGGGCATGCTGGTGGTCTTCCCGCTGCGCGCCGGCGCCTGCACATTCCTGACCGAGACCGCGACACCGGCACAGCTCGCCGACCTGGTCGCCGAGCACGGGGTGACAGTCCTGGCGACCGCCCCGACGGCGTACCGGCAGATCCTCAAGACCGACAGGATCGAGCAGCTCGCCGGGCTCCGGACAGCTGTGAGTGCCGGCGAGCACATCCCCCAGGCAGTCTGGGAGGCGATCCGCGACCAGCTGGGGCTGAGCGTCATCGACGGCATCGGCGCGACCGAGATGCTGCACATCTTCATCTCCGCGGCCGGGGACGACATCCGCCCGGGTGCGACCGGGAAGCCGGTGCCCGGCTACCGTGCCACCGTGCTCGACCCGGCCGGCCGGCCGGTGCCGCCAGGCACGGAGGGCCTGCTCGCCGTGATCGGGCCGGTCGGGTGCCGCTACCTCGATGACGAGCGGCAGCGCGAGTACGTCGTGAACGGCTGGAACGTCACCGGCGACGTGTTCGTCGAGGACGACGACGGCTACTTCCACTACCGGGCGCGCAACGACTCGATGATCGTGTCGTCCGGCTACAACATCGGGGCCCCCGAGGTGGAGGCCGCCCTCGACACCCACCCCGACGTGCTCGAGGCCGCCGTGATCGCCGAGCCCGACCCGGAGCGCGGCAGCATCGTCAGCGCGTTCGTCGTGCTGCAGCCCGGCGTGATCGGTGACGAAACCACGGTCCACGCGCTCCAGGACCACGTGAAAGCCGAGCTGGCGCCGTTCAAGTACCCGCGCCGAATCCGTTTCGTCGACGGACTGCCGCGCAACACGAGCGGCAAGCTGCAGCACTTCAAGCTCCGCCGATGGATCAAGGAGGTCTCCGCATGAGGATCGCCGTCGCCGGGGGTGGACCCGGAGGGCTCTACTTCGCGGCCCTGATGAAGCAGCTCGACCCGGCCCACGAGGTCACCGTGTGGGAACGCAACGCACCCGAGGACACCTTCGGCTTCGGCGTGGTGTTCTCCGATGAGACCCTCGGAGCCATCGAAGGTGCCGACACCGTCGTGCACCGGCAGATGGAGTCACGGTTCGCTCGCTGGACCGACATCGACATCGCCGTCGGGGGGGCGTCCTACACCGTCGGCGGACAAGGGTTCGCGGCGATGGGACGCAAGGATCTGCTCCGGATCCTCCAGGATCGGGTCGCCGAGCTCGGGGTCACCGTGCACTACCGCACCGAGGCGCCCGACGTCGACGAGCTGCGGGCGACGTACGACCTCGTGATCGGCTGCGACGGGCTCAGCTCGGCGATCCGCACCAAGCACGCGGACGTGTTCCTGCCGTCCCTCGACGTACGCCGCAACAAGTACATCTGGCTGGGCACCGACCTGGTCTTCGAGGCGTTCCAGTTCTTCGTCAAGCAGACGGAGTGGGGCACCATGCAGATCCATGGCTACCCGTTCTCCGACGCGGGGTCCACGTTCATCGTCGAGATGCACGAGGACGTCTGGCGCGCCGCCGGCTTCGACGACACCGCCCACGAGGCGTTCGCGCCGGGCGAGTCCGACGAGCGGGCCGCAGCCCGGATCGCCGCGATCTTCACCGACGAGCTCGCCGGCCACGAGGTGCTCACCAACAACTCCAAGTGGCTGAGCTTCACGACGGTCCGCAACGAGCGCTGGCACGACGGCAACGTCGTGCTGCTCGGCGACGCGGCGCACACCGCGCACTTCTCGATCGGCTCCG
>JBDTXF010000515.1:0-2726 GCA_040006355.1 Nocardioidaceae bacterium
GGTGACCCCTCGGTGGGTCAGGCCGGTGGGTCAGGCCGGTGGGTCAGGTCGTCAGATCAGGCCGAGCTGGGTGACCGCGTCGCGCTCCTCGGCGAGCTCGGCGGCGGTGGCGTCCATCCGGGCGCGGGAGAAGTCGTTGATCTCCAGCCCCTGGACGACCTCCCAGTCCCCGTCCTCGGTGGTCACCGGGTAGGAGTAGACCAGCCCCTCCGGGACGCCGTACGACCCGTCGGAGCGGACCGCCATCGAGACCCAGTCGCCCTCGGCGGAGCCGTGCAGCCAGTCGCGGGCCGCGTCGATGGTGGCCGACGCGGCGGAGGCGGCCGAGGACGAGCCGCGGGCCTCGATGATCGCGGCGCCGCGCTTGGCGACCGTCGGGATGAAGTCGTTCTCGACCCACGCCTGGTCGTCGACGACCTCGGCGGCGTTCCGCCCGGCGATCTCGGCGTGGAAGATGTCGGGGTACTGCGTGGCGGAGTGGTTGCCCCAGATCGTCAGCTTCGTGATGTCGGCGACCGTGGACCCGGTCTTCGACGCGAGCTGGGAGAGCGCCCGGTTGTGGTCGAGGCGGGTCAGCGCCGAGAACCGCTCGTCGGGGATGTCGGGCGCGTTGGTCATCGCGATCAGCGCGTTGGTGTTCGCCGGGTTGCCGGTCACCCCGATGCGCACGTCGTCCGCCGCGACCTCGTTGAGCGCCTTGCCCTGCGCGGTGAAGATCGCACCGTTGGCCTCGAGCAGGTCCGCGCGCTCCATGCCCTTGCTGCGTGGGCGGGCGCCGACGAGCAGCGCGAGGCTCACGCCGTCGAAGACCTTCCTGGCGTCGTCGCCGATCTCCACCCCCGCGAGGGTCGAGAAGGCGCAGTCGTCGAGCTCCATGACGACCCCCTCGAGGGTCTTGAGCGCCGCTGGGATCTCGAGCAGCCGCAGCTCGATCGGGGTGTCCTTGCCCAGCAGGTCACCGCTCGCAAGGCGGAACAACAGGCTGTAGCCGATCTGGCCGGCCGCGCCAGTGACGGCGACCTTGACGGGACTAGTGCTCACGAGACGCTCCTGGGGGTTCGGTTCGAGGACGTGCCTGACGCTAGCAAGGGTTCGACCCGAGCGGTCGGCCAGGCTCCACCGAGGGCGACTCAGCCGGGCTCGAAGGACGGGTGCCGGCTGCCGACCTTGCGGGCGGTCGCGAGGTGGCCCCCGAGGTAGCCGCCGATGCCCAGCGCGGAGGAGGCGGCCACCCCGAGGGCGGCCCCGCGCAGGTGCCGCTCGCCGCGACGGGCTCGCCACGAGGAGGCGAAGAGGACCACCGCCGTGGCGTTGGCGACCGCGTGCACGACCCCGACCCGCTGGTCGCGCGGCTCGATGCCGCTCCACTCCGCCCAGCCCGTCAGCGCGGTCGGTACGGCGGTGAGCACCCCGAGCCCGACCAGCCGACGCGCCGCGGGGCGGGCGGACCGGCCGCCGACGAGGTCGAGCACGGTCGCGGAGGTCCACAGGCCGATCGGCACGTCGCTGAGCACGGGGTGCACCGCGTGCCCCAGCCACGCCCCACGCAGCAGGGCGCGGCGTCCGGGATCGGCGACCAGCGCGTCCATCACCGGACGCAGCACGCGCACGACGGGGTCCAGGGCGGTCAGCGACTCCAGGCGGTGGGTCCAGGTGACCGTCACGGGGTCGGTCACCGGGTCGGTGACGGGGTCGGTGACGGGGTCGGTCACGGGGTCGGTCCCGGGGTCGGTCACGGGGGAGGTGCACGGCTGGGACGGTGCAGGCATGGCGCTCCTCAGGCAGGGGTGGGGGCAGTCTTGCGCAGCATCCCCGGCCACGGGCACCCCCGGCCGCGGTGGACGCCCCGGAAGCCGGTGAGATATCTTGACATCAAGAAATATTCGACGCACTCGGAACGGAGCCTCGGTGACGGATCCCCAGCACGCCTCGTCGGCGATCATCTACACCCGGACGGACGAAGCGCCCCTGATGGCGACCTACTCCCTCCTCCCGATCATCCAGGCCTACGCCTCCACCGCGGGCGTGTCCGTGGAGACCCGCGACATCTCGCTGGCCGCACGCGTCCTCGCGCTGTTCGGCGACCGGCTCGAGGATGACCAGCGCGTCGACGACGCACTGGCCGAGCTGGGCGAGCTGGTCAAGGACCCGGGCGCCAACATCATCAAGCTGCCGAACATCAGCGCCTCCGTGCCGCAGCTCAAGGCGGTCGTCGCCGAGCTCCAGGAGCAGGGCTTCGCGCTGCCGGACTATCCCGACAACCCGACCAGCGACGCGGAGAAGGACGCCCGGGCGCGCTATGACAAGGTCAAGGGCAGCGCGGTCAACCCGGTGCTCCGGGAGGGCAACTCCGACCGCCGTGCACCGGCCTCGGTGAAGAGCTACGTCCGCTCCCACCCGCACGCGATGGGCGCATGGAGCCCCGAGTCCAAGACCAACGTCGCACATATGACCGCCGATGACTTCCGCTCCACCGAGAAGTCCGCGGTGATCGCCGGCGACGGCTCGCTGCGCATCGAGCTGGTGGGCGACGACGGGACCACCACGGTGCTGCGGGAGTCCGTGCCGGTGCTAGCCGACGAGGTCGTCGACGCCACCGTGATGC
Source organism: Nocardioidaceae bacterium (assembly GCA_040006355.1). Lineage (GTDB taxonomy): Bacteria > Actinomycetota > Actinomycetes > Propionibacteriales > Nocardioidaceae > Nocardioides_B. The sequence goes on from JBDTXF010000515.1 coordinate 2,606, forward strand.
GGGTCGGTCCGCTCCGGGAGTTCCTCACCGCGCAGATCGCCCGCGCCAAGGCCGAGGACGTCTTGTTCTCGGTGCACCTCAAGGCGACGATGATGAAGGTCTCCGACCCGATCATCTTCGG